>CAZPWP010000168.1:0-5618 GCA_964590295.1 uncultured Victivallis sp. | reverse complement strand
GCAGGAGCAACGTTCCACGAATGTCCTGTGCTGCCCAGACCCCTCGATTGACCAATACATGACTCTCATGGGCGAAGATGTCACCAGTGCGAGCGGAAGCGGTTATGGAGCCAATATTGGCGTGCATGGCTGGCTGGGTTTTATGGCGGTAGGAGATGGACTGGCTGCAGCATACGGTTATGGACTGCGTAAGCCCGGATCGCTTAAGAAGCCATCTGCACTTGTCTCTTTCGGAGATGCAGGCGGCAATAGCAGCACAACGGCAATGATGCTGGCCTCTGCGGATTTCAGTGATTTTGCATTAAATTCTGTGATATCAAATGGCTTGACCTGCTTTCGTCACGCAGGCAAAGAGGCAAATATTGCCTGGGCGGATGGACATGTATCAGCAGAAAGACCTCTGTATCTTGGCGAAAATTCATATAATGTAGGTGGACTTGATCCCTATGACTCTGGAGATGCCTATACGAAATCTTACCACCCGGATTACGAATAAGACAATTCCGGAGATTAAGATCATAATTTGAATAACAAAATAAAATAACAGGAGATTCCAGGATGAAACTGAAAGTCATCATTCCAGTCGTTCTAATAGGAGTTGGATTTGTCGTCTGGGCAAACTGGGACAAAGAAGACAACTCAAAATATGCCGTTCAGGAAATTGAAGTACAGAACACAAAGCAACCCGAACTGAAAAAACTGGTCGAAGCGACTCTCGACCTGCATAAAAAGAAGAAAAACAAAACTTTGGAATGCATTTTTGCTGCAACGCCTCAGGAACGCGTTATCATGCGTGAAACCAACGGCAGCGATCCGTTTAAGGAAAGCCTGGAAGTCCTGAACAAACATTCCGCTTCTCTGAATCTGAATGACATGCAGTATCTGCAGCTTGCCCAGCAGCAGAACTGCTACCGCGTGATCGCCAAAAGCGCCGAGGAAGCGCAGGTGTGCTTTTCGTTCCGCAAGTCCAAATCCGGCTACAGGATCGTAAGGATCGCGGAACTTTAATTCCTGTCCCGACAATGCGGCATTTTCCGGTGCCGCATTCTTTATTTATATGGAACCAAACAGCGTCCCGTGTGGAGGGGGACAGCGTCATGCAGAAAAAAAACAAAATACGTCTTGCCGTCCTGTTGACGGCGGCAGTTCTGGTATGCCTCGGAATTCCGGGGTATTGGAAATACGCTTCGCCGACCAGAATCGCCTTCGTGAATTATCCGGAATACGTGCTTGCCGAAGATCTCGACCAGCCCATCCATCCGGCGATTGAAGTTTCCGTCCTGCCCTGGGGGCCGGACTCCGGCGAGGAACTGCGCCATTACGACGTCATCCTCTTCTTTGGCATGGGAACCAATATTTCCGAACGCCAGCGGGCGATTCTCGACTCGCTGGAAAAGCCGATCTACCTGACCTCGACGCCGAACAACGAAACCGCGAAAAACACCATGACGCCTGAACAGCGGAAGGTCATTGCGGACTATATGCGCAACGGCGGCAAGGACAATTTCCGCAACATGCTGAATTACATCCGGCGCGAACTGGACGGCAAGCGCCTGCGGACGGACAGGATCGAACCCGTCAAAATCGTGTCGCGCACCGTCTTCTTCCACGTCGACGAAAAAGTCGGGTTCATGACCTACAAGGAGTATCTGGAGTATTACAAATCGATCGGCCGTTACCATCCGGAATCCTCCACGGTTCTGCTCTATTCCGGCAACGGCGGCGGCGACCTCGGAAAGCTCATCGAAGCGCTTGAGAAACGCAAACTCAACGTCGTGGCAATCAACGGCGCGGGGCGCCTGACCGAGATGATCGAAGAGGCGAAACCGGATCTCATCATCTACCAGCCGCACGGCAGGCTCGGTTCGCGCGACCCGGAGGGAGCGGTTGGAATTCTCACGAAATACAACATTCCCCTGCTCTGCCCGATCAAGAGCGACCAGCCGTATGACGTCTATCTCAAAGACCAGCGCGGCATGGACGGCGGCATGCTCAGCCAGAGCGTGACCATGCCGGAGATCGACGGAGCCGTCGCGCCCTTCGTGCTCTCCGCCCTCTTCCGCAACGAACGGGGCCTGCTCGCCTACAAGGCGATTCCCGACCGCGTCGAACGCTTCGCCGAGCTTGTCCGCAAGATTACGGCAATGCGGCACAAGAAAAACGCCGACAAGAAGGTGGCGATCATTTACTACAAGGGACACGGGAAAAACGCGCTGACCGCCGGAGGAATCGAGGTCGGCGACTCCCTGCTGAACCTTCTGCGGCATCTGCAAAAAGCGGGTTTCAACACCGGCGACCTGCCGGAATCCACCGAAGAGCTGCTCCGTCAGATTCAGGACAACGCCGCACTCTTCGGCGCCTACGCGAAAGGCGCGATGCAGGAGTTCATGGAAAAAGCGAAGATGGAGAAAATTTCGCGGGAGGAATATGAAGAGTGGATACGGAAAAGCATGCCCGCCGATCTTTATGAAACCGTGACGGCGCGCTACGGCGAATTCCCGGGGAAAACCTTCCGCACTCCGGACGGCAGACTCGCGCTCGGCATGCTCCGGTTCGGCAACATCGTGCTGATGCCGCAGTCCATTTCCGGCGAAGGGGAGGACACGGACAAGGTCGTACACGGCGTGAAGATGGCTCCGCCGCATCCCTATATCGCGACCTATCTCTGGATACGGCACAAATTCGACGCCGACGCTCTGATTCATTTCGGAACGCACGGCAGTCTTGAGTTCACCCCGTGGAAGCAGGTCGCGCTCTCCAGCTATGACTGGCCGGACGTGCTCATCGGCGAAATGCCGCACTACTATCTTTACATGATGAACGACATGGGCGAGGCGCAGATTGCCAAACGCCGCAGTTACGCGGCGCTCATCAGCCATCTGACCGCACCGTTCATGTATGCCGACGGCTACGGCGCGATCCGCGAGCTTGACCGCAAGATCGAAATGCGCGCCCTGGCCGAGGACGCGCGGCTCAAGGAGGAATACGGCAAGTCGATCATCGAACTGGCGAAGAAGGAGAAGTTCGATCACGAGCTTTCATTCAGCCCGGATTTCGCCGCCGGCAAACTCAAGGAAGCCGATCTGGAGCTTCTGCACAATTACCTGCACGATCTTCAGGGCGAGAAAATCAACCGCGGACTCTATGTGCTCGGCCGCTCCTACACGAACGCCGAAGCGGAGGAAACCGCAAAACTCATGACGGTGGACATGGTCGCCTACGACATGTTCAAGGCGGACGTCGAAGCCGGCAAGGTCGACAGGAAGAAACGTTCCGACAGCTTCTTCTACCACAACAACTATCTGAAACCGGCGGGGGAGCGGATCGACCGCGCCTTCGCCGACGTCCGCAGCGGCAGGCAGCTGCTGCCCTCCGTCCGGATCGCACAGGAAAAAGCGCGGAAAGCCGAGGCGCAGCCAAAACCGAAAGCACCCTCCATGGGCGGAGCCGGCGGAATGCCGCCGGGCGGCATGGGCGGCATGGGAATGGACGGACGCCGCGGAGCCGGCGGAATGCCGACGGGCGGCATGGGCGGCATGGGAATGGACGGACGCCGCGGAGCCGGCGGAATGCCGACGGGCGGCATGGGCGGCATGGGCGGCATGGGCGGCATGGGCGGCATGGGCGGCATGGGCGGCCGCCGCGCCTCCGATGAAAATCCGCTCAAGAAATTTGCGCCGGAACTGCGGGCGGTGGAAGCGTATGAGAATCTGCTGAAATCGACGCAGGCGGAGCTCGACGCATTCGTCAACGCGCTCTCCGGCGGCTATCTCCATCCGTCGCCGGGCAATGACCCGATCGGCAATCCGGAAGCCGTTCCGACCGGCCGCAATCTCTACGGCATCGACCCGGAACGCACTCCGACGCCGGAAAGTTTCGCAGTCGGGAAGCAGCTTGCCGAGGAACTGATCGCGCAGAAACGCAAATCGACCGGGAAATATCCGAAAAAGGTGTCGTTCACCGTCTGGGGCGGCGAATTCATCAACACCCACGGCTCGGACATCGGTGAAATCTTCCACCTGCTCGGCGTCGAGCCCGTCTGGGACGCGCGCGGCAGAGTGCAGGATGTCCGCCTGATCCCGCTTTCCGAACTCGGACGGCCGCGTATTGACGTGGTCGTGCAGACCTCGGTTCAGTTCCGCGGAGCGGCGACCAGCCGGATGCGCCTGATCGACCGCGCCGTAAGGCTCGCCGCGTCGGACCCGTCCACAGACCAGGAGAACTATGTTGCGGAAGGCAATGTCATTGCAGCGAAAGCGCTGATCCAGAGCGGCTTCTCTCCGGAGGAGGCGAAGAAACTTGCAAACGCCAGAATCTTCGGCGGCGGAAACGGCGAAGACAATGGGCCCGGCGTCGGGCAGATGACGCAGGCCGGCGACAAATGGGAAGACCCCGCGGTCGTGGCGGAGGCGTTCATCCGCAGCCGCGGCACTCTTTACACCGAAGAAAACTGGGGCGTGAACATCCCCGGCGTCTACCGCGCCGCGCTCCAGAATACGGACACCGTCGTCCAGTCGCGTTCGTCAAGCGCATGGGGCCCGCTCTCGCTCGACCATGTCTACGAATTCACCGGAGGCGCAAACCTTGCGATCCGCCATATTACGGGGAAGGAGCCGGAAGTCTATTTCAACGACCTCCGCACGCCGGGACAGGCGAAAGTCCAGACCGGCGCCCAGGCGGTCATGTCCGAAGCCCGGACCACGGTGCTGAACCCGAAATACATCAAGGAGATGATGGAGGAGGGCCCCACAGGTGCGAACACCTTTGCCGCCTACTTCAGCAACACCTACGGCTGGGAAGTCACCAAGCCGGACATGATTCAGGATTATCTCTGGGAAGAGTATAAGAAGGTCTATGTCGATGACAGCCTGAAACTGGGCGTGAAGGAGTATTTTGAGAAGAAAAATCCGTATGCCTATCAGGAAATGACGGCAATCATGCTGGAAACGATCCGGAAAGGCTACTGGAAAGCCGACGAGGCAACCGTGAAGCAGATTGCGGCGCTTCATGCGGAACTGATTCAGAAACATACTCCCGGATGCAGCGGATTCGTCTGCAACAATGCAAAGCTCAAGGAGATGATCGCGGACAAGCTGTCCGACGATCCGCAGGCGGCGGCCGCTTACAAGGAAGCGATCAGGCAGATCCGCGAAGCGCCCTCCAGGAGGGAAGAGGTCGAAGGGCAGGTCTTGAAAGAGCAGCGCATCGACCCCGTTCCGCAGACCCGCACGAAAACCGATACCGTCGTCAGGCAGATCGCCATCGGCGCGATCATTCTTCTCGCAGTCCTTGCCGTCTTTGCGGGAAGCCACCGCGGGAAAAAACGGAAATAGCCCTCCTGCGCCGGGGGAGCCCCCCCGGTGTTTCATTTGGAAAAATACCGCACATCCGTCGGGACAGTGCGGTATTTTCGTATCCGCCCGGCCGGCCCCATGGCGAGGGGGAGCAGGGCAGACTGCCGAAGCGAAGCAGGAGATGCGGGAGCCGGCGGGCCGGACGCCCCCGCCCGTGAGAAGACGGGACCGTGCCGCCGGCTTCTCCGCATGCGGCCCTCCGGGCCTTGCATTGCCGGGCGCCGCCCGGCAACTCCTCAATCGCCGGAGCGGCTCCGCTCGACT
>CAZPWP010000167.1:4476-5623 GCA_964590295.1 uncultured Victivallis sp. | reverse complement strand
CCCCCTCTTGGAAGCTCCATGGATTCTTCTCGCGGTGGAACAATGTTTTCCATCATGGTCCGGGGAAGAAAAGTTCTTTTTTCCCGCCCGGACCGGCAACCGCCTTCTGATGCACCTGCGCCGCGGAGTGATGCCGTCAGCCGAGATGCTGGCCGCAGTCCACCCGGAGAATCTCACCGGTGATCGAGTCGTTGCGGCAGAGGAAGAGAACCGCTTCGGCGAGGTCGTCAAGTTCCACTTTGCGCCGGAGCGGCAGGGAGGGAAGCGTCTTCTCCATCTTCGAGTGTTCCAGGCCGACCGGCGGCAGGACCGGCCCCGGGGCGACGGCGTTGAAGCGGAGATTCCGGGGGCCGAGTTCGCGGGCGAGTTCCAGCGTCGCCTCCGCCAGCGCCCGGCGGGAGAGCGAGTAGCAGCCGCCGCGCGGCGAGATTCCGGAAATCTCCTGATCGAGCAGGTTGATTACCACTCCCTCGGTAAGTCCGGATTGTGCGGCAAACGCCTTCATGAGCGCGAGCGGACTCCAGAAATTCACCTCGAAGTGTTCGCGGTCGAGCGCTTCCGGAGCGTCCGCCGGCGAAGTGAGGCGGTACATCGAGGCGTTGTTGATGAGGACGTCCACCCGTCCCGCTTCGGAAAAGAGGCGGAGCGCTTCGCCCGGACGCGCGAGGTCCGCCTGCAATACCCGGTGGCGCGCCGCCCCGCCGGGGAGAGTGTTCACCAGCGCATCGGCTTCGGCGCGGGAGTTCCGGCAGTGCAGGAGCAGCCGCGCGCCCGCCGCGGCGAAGGCGCGGGCGAGCTCCGCGCCAACCCGCCGGGCCCCGCCGGTAATCAGTGCAAATTTCTCTTCAATCCGCATAATTTTCCCTTGATCTCTTTTGAAAAACAGCATTCAACATATTATATTCCATGGTGTACCTGAAAGCAAACAGCAAAAGGAAGGTTTACCATGAAAACGCTCCGTTTCCGTTTTACCCTTGTGGAGGTCCTCGCCGTGGCGGCGCTGGTCAGTCTGCTCGCCGCCATCGGTTTCGGCGCCTACAGTTACGCGATGAACGCCTCGCGCGAATCCAATACCAAAGCGCTGCTCAAGCGCATCGAAGCGGGGCTGGAGAGCTGCCGTACCAGGTATGGATTCTATCCGGCAAGC
>CAZPWP010000167.1:0-4376 GCA_964590295.1 uncultured Victivallis sp. | reverse complement strand
ACTGAGCGATGAAATGCGCAAGGAGTTTCTCCGGGTTGTGGGGGAGGAATCTCTGAAGAAGGGAAAAACCGGAGATTTCACTCTGGAAGACAGCTGGGGCGGGACGATTTATTACCGGTATCCCGGCGGGTTCAACAAGGGGGGATTCGATCTGGTCGCTCCCGGCGCGGACGGCAAATTCGGGAGCGGCAATGAAACCGCACCCCCGACAGGTCGCACCTCCTACTATTCCACTGACAACGAAAAGATCTGCGACGATATCACGAACTTCTGAAGCTTCGGAAAGGAAGCGCCCGGCACGGAAAAGCCGGGCGCTTTTTCATTCAAAGAGATGGTACTGCGTGTCTTCGAACCCGTTTCGATCCATCTCCATGTTGCGCGACGTGAAGGGAATCATAAAAACGGTCCAGTTGATGAATTCCGACATGCTGCTGACGCCGTCGATGGTGCGCACCGGTTTCTGCGAAGCGGTGTCCAGCACCGTCAGACTGAACTGACCGTAGCCGCGGCGGGTGACCTTCTTGAAAATGGGAATTTCCGGAAAGGCAAAATTGATGTCGGTGTTCGGCAGCGGAATCGGCAGCTCCGGGGTGCCGATCAGCATCTGACTGGATGACGTTGCCAGGATGCCGGAGATCAGACGCATCGTATAGGCGGCGTTCTTCTCTTCTTTTACGAGAACGGCGCCCGCCTTGGCAAGGTAAAGTTCGAAACACCCCTGCACGTAGTTTTTATCCACCTGCGGCGCCAGGTTGGAGTAGTCTGCAAACACCCTGGCATCCCGATACATGCTGAAATCAATCTGATACATGCACCGTTCCACTGCCGTCGAGAGCAGCAGCTGTTCCACAATGCCGCGGCTGGTGTCGGTTATCGACGGCGTGGCACACCCGGCGTGCAGCAGCAGAAACGCCGCCATCGCCGCCGCCGCCGGAATGCCGGCGGGAGGCGCTCTTCTCTCCCGGACACTGCGGTTCAGAAGCGGAATCAATCTTCCTTCTCCCGGTTTCTCAAACGTTCAACATCCTGCCTGGCGAATTCAATCACCTGATCGAACCGGGCGGCATTGCCGGAATCCACTTCAACCAGCGTCTGATGGGCTTCGGTGACCGTTTCCGCGGTGGTGAGCATGTCATTCCGGGGGGCGCTGCCGTCGGCGGCGGACCACTGCGGCGCATCCGGATCCGTTCCCTCCGTGAAGGCGAAAAGCTTGCTCACGCCGAGGTCGCGGAGCAGTTTCTTCAGCGTGTCATTCGCGTTGAGCAGTTCCACTGCCGCATTGCAGCGGCGGGATTTGAGGCCGATCATCGACAGCACCCCCATGAAGGTACTGTCCATCGCGACACAGTCTTCGAGGTCGATTCGTAAACATTTGAACTCGCTGGACGACTTCGCCAGTTCGCGCAGCGGCACCGCGTATTCGAAATTGGCGCGGCCCGTGACCTTGACCGAATAGATTCCGTCATGTTGCGAGATGAGCAGATCGGATTCTTTCATCAGGAGAACTCCTTTCCGGTTTATGAAATTACCTGTTCTGCAGGATCGCTTTGATCCGGCGTACACCGCGGCTCGAACTCTCCTCCTTGAGAATCTTGAAGCGGCCGAGTTCCCCGGTGTGCGCGGCATGCGGTCCGCCGCAGATCTCCTTGCTGACATCGCCCATCGTGTAGACCTTGACCCGGGCGTCGTACTTGTTTTCGAAAAGTCCCGTCGCTCCGCTCTCCTTCGCCTCTTCGAGGCTCATTTCTTCGCAGACGACCGGCAGATCGCGTTCGATCGCCTCGTTGACCAGCTTCTCCGCCTCTGCGAGCTGTTCCGGGGTCATCTTCTGCTCGTGAGAGAAGTCGAAGCGGAGCCGTTCGGCGGTGATGTTGGAGCCGCGCTGTTCGACATGGGCGCCGAGCACCTTGCGCAGGGCGGCCTGCAGCAGGTGGGTCGCGGTATGGAGCCGGGCGGTTTCGACCGAACTGTCGGCGAGACCGCCCTTGAACTTCTGCTCGGCGCCGGCTCTGGAGAGCTCCTGATGTTTCGCGAAGGCGGCGTCATAACCGGCGCGGTCGACCTCGAATCCCTTCTCCTTCGCCATTTCGACGGTGAGTTCGATCGGGAAGCCGTAGGTTTCGTAGAGGTTGAAGGCGTTCTTGCCGGAGATCACTTTCCTGGTGATGTGCGGCGGCACGCGGTCGATCAGCTTCTGGAACTCATGGGTTCCCTTTTCCAGCGTGACGGCGAACTGCTTCTCCTCGCGGTTGAGCTCTTCGCGGATGACCGCCTTCCGGCGGCGCAGCTCCGGATAGACGTCGCCGAACTCCTCGATGACCACCTCGGCGATCTTCGCGGTGAAGTTGTCGGCGACGCCGAGCTTGCGTCCTTCGCGGATGGCGCGGCGGATCAGGCGGCGCAGCACGTAGGGCTGGTCCACCTTGCCCGGGGTGACGCCGTCGGCGAGGAGGAAGGTCGCGGCGCGGAGGTGGTCGGCGATGATCCGCTCCGAAGGAGTGCGGGGGCCGGAGACCGGCTGCGTTCCGCGGATCTCGTCGAGCTTCGCGAAGATCGGCGCGAAAATCTCCGTCTCGTAGCAGCTGGTTTTGCCCTGCAGGATGGCGGTGACCCGTTCGAGCCCCATGCCGGTGTCGACGTTGCGCTGGGCGAGCGGCTCAAAATTTCCCTCGGCGGTCTTGTTGTACTCCATGAAGACGTCGTTCCAGATCTCGACCCAGCGTTTGTCGGCCGGATCGAACGTTTCCGGCGGCGGCAGTTCGCCGGTCCAGTAGAACATCTCGGTATCCGGGCCGCAGGGGCCGGTGATGCCGGCGGGACCCCACCAGTTGTCCTTCTTGCCGAGCCTGGCGATCCGTTCGGCCGGGATGCCGAGGGAGTTCCAGAGCTTCCAGGCGGTTTCGTCGAAGGGGGCGTCCTCGTCGCCGGCGAAGACGCTTACCGCCAGCCGCTCGACCGGGATGTTGAGGTTCTCCTTGCCGGTCAGGAATTCAAAGCTGAAACGGATCGCCTCCTCCTTGAAGTAGTCGCCGAGCGACCAGTTGCCGAGCATTTCGAAGAAGGTGAGGTGGACGGCGTCGCCGACCTCGTCGATGTCGCCGGTGCGGATGCATTTCTGGAAGTCGGTCAGCCGTTTCCCGGCGGGATGTTTTGCCCCCTGGAGATAGGGGACGAGAGGGTGCATGCCGGCGGTGGTGAAGAGGCAGGTCGGATCGTTCTCCGGAATCAGCGGAGCGCTCTGAATCTCCTGATGGCCCTTCGATTTGAAAAACTCGATGTATTTACGACGGATGTCAGCTTCTTTCATGGGGAACTTTCCCGCTGTTTTTCTATGTTTCGCACTATGTGAAAAATCGTTTCGGTAATTTACTCTTATTTGCGGAAAATTCAAGTCGCAACCGGCGCTGCCGGCTTGACTTTTCTGTTTTTCGCGCTATTGTGAAGAGCGGCGGCGCGGTGCCGCGGAAATCCGAAATGAACCAAGGAGGAAAAATGAAAAAGATTCTGTTTTCTGCTGTGGTCGCGGGCGGGTTGATGTTGTTTGCGGCGGGCTGCTGTTCGAAGGGCTGTCTGCCGCAGAAGGGCTGCCCGGCGGAAAAAGGCTGTCCGGCGCAGAAGGGCTGCCCGGCGCAGAAGGGCTGCCCGGCGAAAAAAGGCTGTCCGGCGGAAAAAGGCTGTCCGGCGGAAAAAGGCGCCCCGGCGCAGAAGAGCGGCCCGACGCAGAAGAACTGAAAAACATCCCATGGAAGAAAATGCCGCGCGAAGGGTTGTTCTTTTCGCGCGGTTTTTCTGTCGCCTGCGGAGACGGCTGATTTACGGAAGCAGTTCCGTGTTGAAACAGCTGAATACGTTGTGCCCGTCGCAAAGGAACGGCACGGATGTGTTCCTGGAGCAGTTCTCCTTCGCATGGCTGGTGATTCGGAAGGCGAACCGGTCGAGTGTCTGCGGGGGGTGCCCCGCTTGACCGCTCCTGTACCGGCCCGCTCAGGATTTGCCCGAAGAATTCCCCGGCTGTTGTGCGGCAAATTCAAACCGAGGTCAATACTCTTGCAATAAAGAAGTTGCATATATCGCCGCCGATCGGGCCATTGGGGCTGAAGTCTTGTCATGAAACATCTTAGGTGCAATTTCCCCCTCGAAAACCTGCCCCCCTCCAGGAGAAAGAGCCGTTTCTGTCACTTCAGAAAACAAGGTCGGATGATATGAAATTCACCGAAGATCCGCGCCGCTCCATGGAAGTGGAGCGGGAAAAGGGTTCTTCGACGGTTCTTGACAGAAGTGAACGTATTTTTGAGAAAAACGCCGCGATGAAATGGAAAAAGCCGACATCGCCCTGATTGTTTCCGGAACAAAACAGCAAGAAGGAGGTTGCGATG
>CAZPWP010000166.1:0-5624 GCA_964590295.1 uncultured Victivallis sp. | reverse complement strand
CGAGGGAGTTTGATTCTGTCGCCGATTTCGAGAAGGCTCTGAACGTATGGCAAAATGAATATAACGAGGATTATCCTCACTCATCGCCCGGTCGCATGACGCCTTATGAATACGAAAGATGGTTTCAGGCGTCTGCTGCATAAAAGAAGCGGGCGGTATAAAAAACTCTCAAAAAATGAAATCTGCATTTTTTGACTGCTTCTACGTAATGCCGCCCTTGAAAAAAAGAGGTGCATTGCATATATGAACCGGAGTTCCGGTATGACGGCGCTGCAATGGTGCAGCGGCCGCGGTTTTTTATTTTTCAGGAGCATTTCATGGAACTGCAATTTTTCAATACGATGAACCGCCGGGTTGAAACGTTCCGGTCGATTCATCCCGGCGAAGTCCGCATGTACACCTGCGGCCCGACCGTCTACAATTTTGCTCATATCGGCAACTTCCGCGCCTACATGTTCGAGGACATTCTCCGGCGCACGCTGGAGTTTTTCGGCTACCGGGTCCGGCAGGTGATGAATCTCACCGACGTCGATGACAAGACCATCCGGGATTCCCGCGCCGCCGGACTTCCGCTGCGCGAGTTCACGCAGAAGTACAAACAGGCCTTTTTCGAAGACCTCAAGATGCTCAATATCGAACCGGCCGAAGTCTATCCCGCCGCCACCGATCATATTCCGCAGATGATCCGGCTGATCTCCATCCTGATGGAGAAGGGGTTCGGCTACCGTGCCGAGGATGGTTCGGTCTACTTCTCGATCGGCAAGTTCCCCGACTACGGAAAGCTTGCGAAGATCGACCGCGAAAATCAGCGTTCCGGTGTGCGGATCAAAAACGATGAATACGCCAAGGATTCTGTCGCCGACTTCGCCCTCTGGAAGGCGTGGGATGAGCTCGACGGCGATGTCGCCTGGGATTCTCCCTGGGGGAAGGGGCGCCCCGGCTGGCACATCGAGTGCAGCGCCATGTCGAGCGAGTATCTCGGCGACTCCTTCGATATCCACACCGGCGGCATCGACAACATGTTCCCCCACCACGAGGACGAGATCGCCCAGAGTGAAGCCGCCACCGGGAAGAAGTGGGTCAATTACTGGCTCCACTGCGCTCATCTCATGGTCGACGGCGAGAAGATGTCCAAGTCGCTCGGCAACTTCTACACACTCCGTGATCTCGAGGCGCGCGGCTGGCAGGGGCGCGAAATCCGCTGGGTGCTGCTGGGCGCACACTACCGCAAGAAGCTCAACTTCACGCTTGAAGCTCTCGGGCAGGCGCGTGAAACCCTCGGGCGGTTCGACGAATTTTTCGCCCGGCTGCGCGAAATTTCCGCATCCGGTGACGGTGTCGAAGCGGAGGCTCCCGTCTCCTCCGCGATGGAGGCCTTTTGCGCCGCCATGGCCGACGATCTCAACGTGTCGGAGGCGTTTGCCGCGATGTTCGAACTGCTCCGCGCCGGGAACAAGCTCGCCGACGGGGGAAAACTTTCCGCAGTCGGTGCGGGGAAGATTCTCGACGCCTTCCGCCAATTTGACCGGATTGCCGGATGCCTCGAACCGAACCGGGTCCGGAAGGTCGAGATTCCGGCCGAAGTCATGGCGATGGCTGAAGCCCGCGCCGTCGCACGCAAGGCGAAGAATTTCACCGAAAGCGATCGGCTCCGCGCCGAAATCGCCCGGCTCGGTTATACCATCGAAGATGCTCCCGGCGGTGCGTTCCGGGTCAAAAAAGCGTGATTCTAACCGAATTCCAACATTCGGTGCACCGGAATTGAACATTGCCGGACTATTTCAGTCGATTATGAAAAATTACTTAACAAGCTGGATATCAATAGAAAAATTTGATAATAGATGGTATATTATTGCAAGGCAAGGCACTTTTAACGAAAGAAATCTTGCAAAATGACGACCAGGAGTGATACACGAAAGGAGCGGCAGGGAGATTTGTTCCAACCCTTGTTGCGTGATATTGTTTCCCCGCGCCATACGATGGTGGAACTTGCCGATGCAATGGATCGGCAGAGTTTTGAAGACGGCTTGTCGGGAAGCTCTTGTGCAGATAACGGTCGTCCCTCCTGCCCAGTTCGTCTGATGGTCGCGCTGCATACTCTGAAATACGCGAGCGGCATGAGTGACGAAGCTGTTCTTGATGAGTGGCTTGAAAATCCTTGCCGGCAGTATTTTACCGGAGGGATTTATTTTGAGCATGAATATCCGGCCGATCAGTCGGCGATGTCGCGTTGGCGTAAAAAACTTGCCCGGAGCGGCGCAGAAATGCTGGAAGAAAGTCTGAAAACGGAGCTGCGTGAAGGGTTCACCAAAAAATCGGAACCGACCCGGGGGAATGTCGACAGCACCGTTCAGGAAAAAGCCGTCCGCTGTCCAGCCGATGCCCGACTTTACGACCGATTGCGTGAACGTCTGGTAAAATCCGCACGCAAAAACGGTATTGAGTTGCGGCAAACTTACGAACGGATCGGGAAAAAGGTTTGCGCAGCCAAAGTTCTTATGCGAAAGCCAGGCCGATTTTTCAAGCTCGCATGGATCCGGTTGGTCCACCCATGGAATCCATGCTGCTCAAACAGGTTTGGAACAGGAAGAGCGCCGGAAAGAAAGAACCTTCACGCAAAAGGTTTTACCTTCTCGCATCCGGCTTTTGCAGAATCGACTGACTATATTTGAATGAAGAAAAGAAAGAGAGGAATTTTCGACGATGAATTTCAGGTTGCCTGTTCTCTTTGCCGCGCTGGGGCTCTTGTTTGCCGCGGCAGGCTGCCGTACTGAAACCGGCGGCAGCGACGACGGCCGTACCTTCGACCGGGTCGCTTCCCTGCTCGATGCGGACGGCAGTTACTTCATGATCGCCAATCCCCGCTATCTCATTGACGGACTGGAGCGGGCGGGAAGCCGGTTCGCTGCGATGATCGCGCAGTCGGAACTGCCGAAGGAGATCCGCGATCCCTTCGTACTCTTTTCCGCCGCATTTGAAATCGGTTGGCATCTCTCCGGCATCGATGAGCTGGAGGGATACGGCATGAGTTCCCGTGTGTTCCAGCACGACAAAGAGGGACGCGCTCGACTCTTCACCAACCGTAGCGCCATCCTGCTCCGGCCGGAGGCGCAGGGCGCGATCTGGTCGCTGGTGGGCCGGAAGAACCGGCCGCTGACGGAGGAGTTCAACGCACTGCCGGTCGGGACCGCGTTCGCCGCAGACTTCGAATTCCATCCGGAAGCGCTCTGGGAGGCGCTCCGCCGGACCGATCGGAGCGCCGGTGATGTGGACCGTTTCTCCCGGACGCTGCTTAACATGCCGCTGGAGAGGCTGCTGCGTTCTCTCTCCGGGGAGATCGGCATGCTGCTCTTTCTCGAGCGGGATGCCGATCCGGAGACGCTGGAAGGGGTCCGGGCACTGCTGGCGCTCAACGACCGGGAACGTCTGCTCTTCCAGCTGGCGCAGCGGCTGCCCGGAGAAAAGACGGATGAAAATACCTTCATTCTCGAGCCGGTTTCGAGATATCCTGGGCTGGTCATCAGCTTTACTCACGCGGATTCGATGCTCTATGTGGTACTCGGCTCCGGTACGATGGAAAAGCTGGGGACTGCTCCGCGTCTGGCGGAGACGCCGGAATTCCGGGAGCTTGCGGAAGGATTGCCCGCAGAGGGCAGCGGTTTCTTCTATGTCGGTCCACCGCTCGCCGGATTTCTCGAGAAATTGCTGAACCGGCAGTTTGACGACAAGGTCGCCTTCTCCACCGGGCGTCCCGCTTACGGGCTGGCGGTGACCCGCTGTGAAGCGGATGGCTACACTACCGTCGCGCATGCCTCGGTCGACTACAATGAGATCGGCTTTCTGGAGCAGCTTGCGCTGCCGTTCTTCACCTTCGTCGTCGCGTTGAGCGAGCAGTTTAATGAGCGGCAGGAGATGATTGAGGCGGGGCAGGCACTCGTGGCGTGCCGCAGCCGACTGGAGGTCGTCCGCGACGCGCTGATGAAATATGCCGCCGGGCACGATGGAGCCTTTCCCGCGCAGGCGGGAATCAGCGGCCTGCGGGAGCTGCTTTCTGGCGGGTTCCTGTCGCCGGGGGCGCTGATCTGCCCCGGCAGCGAGGATGAATCGGCAAAGGATGTCGAAAGTTTCACCTTCGATAACTGTTCCTATCTCTACTTCGAGGGGCTGAGCCGGAAGTCGAACCCCAAACTGCCGCTGCTGATCGACTGGCCGTTCAACCACGCCGATCGGGTCAATGTCATTCTGGCGGACGGCACGATTGAAACCCTTGAGGTCCCCGAGGCGGAGAATTGTCGCAAAATCGCAAGTTTCCTGCAGACGCGTTACCAGTACAGCGAGGCGGAGTTCCGGGAGCTTTTCCGAAAGGCCGCCCGGCTGGATCAACAATTTGAATTGGAATGAGGATGCAAATGAATTCCAGGCAGCCAGAAGAAAAGCAACCTTCGGTAAAGAAGATCAGCGACGACATCGCGCGCGCATTTGAAAGCTGCGCAGATGCGTTGTCACTCAATGAGTTCTCCCGTGTCACCGGCGTGCGGATCGAACTGCTGCGCCGCTTCATCGACCGGAAGTCCCGTCGCGCACGCAGCGAGGCGTGGGACAAAATCTATCCGGTGCTCAAGCCGTTCCTGGTCGGCCCGGAGCCGGAGCGGGAGCCTCCGCCGCGGATCGGCCCCGCCTACCGGAGACACCATGAACTCGTGGAGATGTTCAGCGACCAGAAGGTACTGCTCGATGAGTTTGCGGTCCTGTCGCCGGAACTGCAGCAGCAGGTGACCGAAGCGATGGTCGCCGCGGCGGGATGTGATGAACCGACCACCTACACCAGCCTCTCCGAGGCGGAGAACCGGATCATGGGCGCATTTCTCAAACTTGCACCGGAGGCGCGGGATGCTGAACTGCTCAAGCTGACCGGAATCGCCGTTGCCGAAGTGCGAAAACGGCGCAAGGAACTGTTTTAACCACGGGAGAAAAAAGAATGTCCGATACTGTTTCAATCATGCCCTCCCTGGATATGCAGAACGGCCGGGTGGTCAAGAGAGTTCATTTCGTCGATATCGCGGGCGATCCGGTCGAGTGCGCGGGGGCCTGCTGTGCCGCCGGAGCCGACGTGCTGGCGATGCTCGATATCACCGCCACGGTGGCGAGAACCGGCCGACGCTGCTCCGGGTGGTTCGCGAGGAGGCGCAGATCTGCACGGTTCCTTTCACCGTCGGCGGCGGAATCGGCGATGTGAAGGCTGCCGCGGCGGTGCTCGAGGCGGGTGCCGACAAGGTGTCGATCAGCAGCGCCGCCTGCCGTCGCCCGGGCGGCTTATACAGGAAGGCGACAAGAGCTGCACCTATGCCTGGCTGGACAGGCTGATGTCGGTTTCCGATGCTGGAAAAGTGTCGGCAAACTTCAGTTACCACTTCGACGGGCAGATCGCCGGCGTGACCTATGCGGACGGTCGCCGTGAGAACGATCTGTGGGACGGTCTCGCCCTGATCCACCGTGACGGCACAGGGGTTCCGGATATTTCCTCGCCATTTTTTACGCAAACTGCAGAAGAAGCGGAAAAAGCGTCAGAGGAAAACGGCCCCGGAACGCCGTCGCGCCCGGAGCCGTTTCCACAGGAGGGAAGG
>CAZPWP010000165.1:0-5643 GCA_964590295.1 uncultured Victivallis sp. | reverse complement strand
CGTCGACGCCGCCCAGATCGATGAAAGCGCCGAAGTCGGTGATGTTCTTGACCACGCCCTTGCGCAGCTCGTCCACCTTCATCTCGGCCAGCAGTTTGCCGCGCTGATCGCGCAGCGACTCCTCAAGCAGCTCGCGGCGGGAGACGACGATGTTGCGGCGGTCCTGATTGATCTTGATGATCTTGACATCGAACTCTTTGCCGATATAGTCCTCCATATTGCGCACCGGGCCGACATCCAGCTGCGAGCCGGGAAGGAAGGCCGGGAAGCCCTCGACGTCGACCATGATGCCGCCCTTGACGCGGTGACGCATGAATCCCTTGACGACATGGCCTTCGCCGTACTCGGTGGTGATCCGGTTCCAGGCTTTGATCGAATTGGCCTTTTCGAGGCTCAGCTCGGGCATATTGTTGCGGTTTTCAATCTCTTCGAGGTAGACGTCGATCTTGTCGCCGACGTTCGCTCCGTCGAATTTGAGGAATTCGGATGCGGGAACGAAACCTTCCGCCTTGTAACCGATATCGACCAGCGCGCCGTCCGGACGCTTCGCGACGATGGTGCCTTCGACGATCTTGCCCTTGTTGAAGGCGTTGGTGCTTCCGGAGTTCTTGAGCAGTTCATCCATCGAGCTCGGGAGGTTCGAGAGGTCCAGGAAGCTGTCCGCAAATTTGGTTTCTTCTGCCATGTTGTTGTTTTCTTGTTCTGTTTTGTTTTATTTGTTTTTCTGCACTGCCGCCGGAGCCAATCCACCGCGGATCCGATTCCAGCCCGATAAAAAATATATAACATATCATCTATTTTTCGAAAATACAAGCAATTACGCCTTTTTTTTCGAAAAAAAACAACCGCCCCGCCCCGCAACCGTCCCGGAGCGCCGACGTCATATCTGCGGTCAAAAAAAAGATAGATTCGGTCAATTGCCTTTTCCATATCCTGATCTATAGTAAACGGGGAGAGCGGGGATTTCCCGCCGGAAAGTATAGCTTAATTCAACCCGGAGAAAACAATGAAACGCAAACTCGCCGTCCAGCTCTACTCTCTCCGCAACGAAGCGGAAAAAGATTTCGTGAAGGTGCTCAAGACCGTCGCCGACATCGGTTACATCGCGGTGGAACCGGCGGGGTTCTTCCAGATCTCCCCGAAGGAGTTCCGCAAGATCATCGCCGATCTCGGGCTGGACATGTACTCCTCGCACCGCCCGTGGTGCAACGTGGACAACATCGCTGAATCCATCGATCAGGCCGGCGAACTCGGGCTCAAGCAGGTGGTCTGCGGCTACGGCCCCGACGACTTCAAGGATCTCGACGCGATCAAGGCGACAGCCGAAAAGACCTGCATCATGCAGGAAAAGCTCGCCGAGGCCGGGCTGGAACTCTTCCAGCACAACCACAACTGGGAGTTTGAAAAACTCGACGGCAAGCTCAAGTATCAAATCTACGCCGAGCTCTGCCCGAAAGTCAAGTTCCAGATCGATGCCTTCTGGTCGAGCAACTTCGGCGCCAACGATCCGGCGGAGATGGTGAAGCTCTTCGCGCCGCGCATGTCGCTCATCCACATCAAGGACGGCCTGATCCGTCAGAAGGAGTCCGAACTGCGCATGGTCAACGGCACTTACGACCGCAAGGTGGAACTGCGTCCGCTCGGCGAAGGCGAGATGGACATTCCCGCCGTGCTGGCCGCCACCCCCGATTGGATCGACAACCTCGTGGTCGAACTCGACTACTGCTCGATCGACATGACCGAAGCGATCCGCCGCAGCTACGACTACCTGATCTGCAGCGGCCTCGGAATCGGCAACAAGTAAGACCGGCGGAATCACGCACTAAAAAAATCCGGACGGAGAACAACTTCTCCGTCCAGTTTTCTTATGCGGCGCCCGCTCTCTTCCCGGAGCCGGAGCCGATCATTTTTCATCACGGGAATTCGGCGAGCCTGCAATAAACTCTCTCCCGCAGACTCCGCAGCCACTCGTCGCGGCGGGGATGCTCCTCCATGGTGAGATGCTCCCCGATCAGCTCGAACACCGCTTCGCGCCCGATCTTCGATTCCAGCAGCCGCAACGTCCGCAAATCCTGAAGTCCGTCATAAGACACCTCGTGCCGGATCGAATCGAGCGGCGTCCCGTCATGCCCCGGATAGACGAGGAAGGGATCTCCGGCCGGGAACGCGCCGTCGCTGTTGGTGGAGCCGAAGGGATCGATCAGCTTCCGCGAGTACTGCGAAAATAGAAGTTGAATCCCCACTGCAGGAATCCGGCGAGATCGTAGACATAGGCGAGAACTCCCATGATCCGGTTCTGGCGCGACGGCATCGCGATGAAGCGGTTCGGCACCCGGTACTCCTGCCCGCAGCAGCAGTAGGTCCCGGGCTCCTTCTCCTGGCCGACGAAGGGTTCGATGGGTTTATTCGCCGGGATCGGATTCTCCACCGGCCCCAGCTGGAAGAACTCAAACGACGCAAGCGCCTCCTGCGTCGGGAATCCCTCCAGCAGCGGTTTGACCAGCTCCACCGCCGCACGGTAATCGTCGAGCTGTTCCAGATGCGGTTCATCGGAGATGGAGAAAAAGCAGCGTTTTTCCACCCCCTTCCAGCACAGCAGAGCGAGCAGTTCCGGCATCAGTGCCGCCAGGAACTCCCGGAAAGCCGGATCGGTCGCCTTCACGTGCCGGCCGAAACGCTTGACGTCGCGCCCCTCTTCCCGAACTGCGATCTTCGGCGTGTACTTCGCCCCCCACTGGGGGAAGAAGTGGCTCATGGCGAACCGCTCGGCCCTGCAGGCGAGGCCGAGGTGGCGTTCCAGCTTCGAGAAATCAAAACGGTAGCCGGTTTCCGGCGAGTATTCGACATCGAGCAGCTGGCGGGCGGGGCGTTCTCCGCCGAGTCCGGTATCCAGCGGCGGCCACAGCTGCGTGTAGATGCAGTTGATTCCGTGCCAGCCAGCGTTGCGCAGAAACGCCTCCACAATACGCCAGTGCTCTTCGTTCCAGCACGGCACCCCGTAGTAGGCCGCCAAGCAGTCTGCATAAAACCACTCCAGTCGGAGCAGCAGCTGCGGAGGCAGCGCGAAAAATTCCACCTTCAGCCGGAATTCCGCCGTTGCAACCACCGTGGGATTCCAGCGGTCCGGCCACTCCTCCCGGGTGAATTCGAACCGGATGGGATACTCCTCCGGAACGGCGTCCTCCGGCACCCGTACCGTCACCCACAGCGTCTGCCGTCCATAGAAAAGTTGAAAAAGGTCTTCGTCCAGCGTCTCGAGCAGATCGGGGTAGAGTCCCGGCTCCTTCCGAAGAAAATCATCGTCCGGATTGTAATTGACCGCCTGCCGCACCGGCACATTCTGCACCCGCCGCACTTTGACCGGCAGTTCACTTTGAATCGCGACCCCGGCAGACACCGCGCTCCGACATCCTTTCCGGCTCTAGCATCACATGGAACGAATACGCTGCCGCGGGCGGCGACATCCGACTCCACTCGGCCGGTTCCGGCGACCGCTGCTGCTCTATTTCATGGGGGGAGGAATCAACAGCCTGTTTCCCTTCGAGGGGGATGGGGTGCGCCCATCCCGGCGAACTGCTCGACCGGTATCCGGGCGCGCTCCGGATCATGGGCGGCGTGGACAAGATCCAGTTCGGTGCCGGGCGGGAGGCGATCCGTCAGCTATCTGGATACGCTGGTGCCCTATGTCGAGCGCGGTGGATACATTCCGTTTCTGCGACCATCGCTGCCCGTCGAATGTGAATCCCGACGACTACCTCTACTATCTGGATTTGAAACGGCGGATGTTCGGGTTGAAGTGACGCCGGAGGCACCGCCGCCGGTCGAAGCGTGAAAAATCCGCTTCCCGCGATTTGAAAGTTGGCCGGTCAGGAGCTACAGTAAGTCAAATCTGATTTCAGCTGCGAAAGGTTGGCGAAAATGGCGGAAGTGGTTCGTGTCGGGCTCGGAGAGCGGGCCTATGATGTCGTGATCGGTTCCGGCGTCCGGGAGCGGGCGGCGGAACTTCAGGGCAGGTTGTTCCCGGTGACTGATTCCCGGGTGGAGGAGCTTTACGGGGAGTGGGCGAAGGCGTGCTTCGGGAAGGAGTCGCTTTTCGTTTTCCCGGCGGGGGAGGGGAGCAAGACGTTCCAGACGGTGGAGGCGATCTGCCGGGCCGCCGCGCGGGAGCGGTTCGACCGCAAGGCCTGTTTCGTCGCGCTCGGCGGCGGCGTGACCGGCGATATGACCGGATTCGCGGCGGCGATCTACATGCGCGGCGTCTCGTTTCTCCAGATTCCGACCACTCTGCTGGCGATGGTGGATTCCAGCGTCGGCGGAAAGACCGGCGTGGACCTGCCGGAGGGCAAGAACCTGATCGGCGTTTTTCACCAGCCGAAACTGGTGCTGATCGACTTGGATTTCCTCGACACGCTGCCGGCGCGGGAGATTCGCTGCGGCCTCGCCGAGATCATCAAGACCGGTGTGATCCTCGATGCGGAACTTTTCGCCTTGCTCGAGGAGGATTCCGCCTCTCTGGTCGGGCGGATCGATCCGGCCCGTTATGCGAAGATCATCCGGCGCTGCTGCGAACTCAAGGCGGGTGTTGTCGAAGCCGATGAACGCGAAGCCGGCCTGCGTGCGATTCTCAACTACGGCCACACCTTCGGCCATGCGGTGGAGGCGCTGAGCGGATTTTCGATCAGCCACGGCGAGGGGGTGGCCATCGGGATGTCGGCGGCGGCGGAATTGGCCGTCGCGCGCGGCTCGCTTACCCGCGCCGAGGCGGAGCGCCAGAGGCGCCTGCTCGAAACGGTGGGGCTGCCGGTCAAGCTGCCGCGGGAATATGCGGTTCCGGCGGTGCTCGAAGCGATGACCCGCGACAAGAAGAATTCGGGAGGACGGATCCGGGTGGTGCTGCCGGAGGGGATCGGCCGGGCGGGCGTGGTGACGCCGGAGGTGCCGGAACTCGCCGCCGCGCTGGAGGCGATCAATGCTTGACCGCGAGGCGTGCATCGTCCTGAATATGATTTCAGGGGTCGGCTATGTCAAGTACACCGCGCTGCGGGAGGAGTTCGGTTCCCCGGCCGCGGTGTACGGCAGGAGCGCGGAGGAGTTGCGGCATGTGGCCGGAATCGGTTCGGCGCTGGCGGAGCGGATCGCCTCCTATGGCTGGGAGAAGGAACTGGCGGCGGAACTGGAACTCGCCGACAAGGCAGGGGTGCGGATCCTCACTCTGTTCGACGAAGGGTATCCGGATGTCTTGCGTCACCTTTACGATCCGCCGCTCTGCCTCTATGTGCGCGGACGGCTGCCCGCGCTGCCGGAGAACGCGGTCGCGGTGGTTGGTTCGCGCCGGATGTCCGCCTACGGGGAGCGGATGACCCGCTCGATCACCGCCGAGGCGGTTGCGGCGGGCTACTCGGTGATCTCCGGGCTGGCGTTCGGCGTCGACACGGTGGCGCACCGGACGGCGGTGGAGTGCGGCGGGCTGACCGTCGCGGTGCTCGGCGGCGGATTGATGCACATCCACCCGCAGGAGAACGTGCCGCTGGCGCGGCAGATCGTGGAGTCGGGCGGAGCGGTCTGCACGGAGTTTCCGATGAATTTCCCGGTGAGCCGGACCTCGTTGCCGCGCCGGGATCGGATTGTGGCGGGGATGGCGCG
>CAZPWP010000164.1:0-5653 GCA_964590295.1 uncultured Victivallis sp. | reverse complement strand
AGCCGTTTTCGAGCGTGAAAGAGGTGTGACGTATGGCAAAGACCGTCGAAGAGGCTAAAAATGGTCGGGATAGAGAGATTTGAACTCTCGACCTTTTGACCCCCAGTCAAACGCGCTAGACCAGGCTGCGCTATATCCCGACTCCAATCGCCGAAGCAACTGCATCACTTAATATACATGGATTTCAGGCGAATACAAGTAACAGCCGGCGGAAAATCGGCTTTTTTCAATATCACTCTTCGCCGCGCCGGTAGTTGATTGCTTCGAAGATGTGCTCCTCCTGAAGCGAGGCGCTGCCCGCAAGATCCGCAATCGTTCGCGCCACCTTCAAAATCCGGTCGTATGCCCGCGGACTGAGCTTGAATCGCGCAATCGCCTGCCGCATCAGCATCTGTCCGCCCGATGTGAGCCGACAGAACTCCTGCAGATCCCGGCTGGTCAGCTGCGCATTGCAGTAGAGCTTCCGTTTGCCCAGACGCTCCTCCTGAAGACGGCATGCCGCAATCACTCGTTCCCGGATCGCCGCGCTCGACTCCCCGTCCGGGGCCGCAAGCAGCTCCGCCTCGCTGAGCTGGCGCACCTCCACCTGCAGGTCGATCCGGTCCAGCAGCGGCCCCGAAATCTTCTTGCGGTAACGCCGTTTCTCCTCCGGCCGGCAGGTACAGCCGAGTTCGTACTCGCCGCGTCCGCACGGGCACGGATTCATCGCCGCACAGAGAATGAAGCGCGCCGGAAAGGTGCAGCTCCCCGACGCCCGGCCTACCGTGATCCAGCCGTTCTCCAGCGGCTGACGCAGCACCTCCAGCACGTTTCGCTTGAATTCCGGCAGTTCGTCGAGGAAGAGCACCCCGTTGTGGGCGAGGCTGATCTCGCCCGGATGCGGATCGCGTCCGCCGCCGATCAGCCCCACGTCGCTGATCGTGTGGTGCGGCGCCCGGAACGGACGCCGGTTCAGCAGCGGCTGCCCCGAACTCAGCAGGCCGAGTACACTGTGGATCCGGCTGGTCTCCAGCGTTTCCGCCCGGTTCATCGGCGGCAGGATTCCCGGCAGGCGCATCGCCAGCATCGATTTTCCGGTTCCCGGCGGACCGACCATCAGGCAGTTGTGCCCGCCGGCCGCAGCGATCTCCAGCGCCCGGCGCGCCATCTTCTGCCCCTTCAGGTCGGCGAAGTCCGGCGCGGATTCCTGACGGTTCGCCTGATACTCCGTGATGCTCGCACGGCAGGGGAGACCGTAGCCCCGGCAGATCTGTTCGACCACGTCGCGGAGATTCTCCACCGGATAGACAGGCAGACCATCCCCGGCGCCCAGTGCCGCCTCTTCCGCATTGGCGGCGGGGACCAGCAGCGCATCCAGACCGCCGTTCTCCGCCAGCCGCGCCGCAATGGGCAGCGCGCCGCGCACCGGGCGGACCGTGCCGTCGAGCGCCAGTTCGCCGAGTACCGCCGCAGTGGCAAGCGGCTCTTTCGGAATGCTTTCGGAGGCGGCGAGCATTCCGAGTGCGATTCCGAGATCGAACGCCGCTCCCTCCTTGCGCAAATCGGCGGGCGCGAGGTTGACCACCGTCGCGCCGCGGGGCGGAACCATTCCGCTGTTGAGAATTGCCGAACGGACCCGGTCCCGACTCTCCTTGACCGCCGCATCGGGCAGACCGACGATGGAGACCATATTTTCCGGCGCATTCGCCGTTCCGTCAGTGACGTTCACCTCGATCTCGACCGGATAGGCGTCAATGCCGATCACCGCCGCGGAGAAGGTTTTTGCCAGCATAGTTGAATTCCCTTCATACCAGAGAGGTTATCTGTTGAAAATTCCAGAGCTCCGGGCGTCCGAAACGGTCGAAGCCCCACTCTTCCGGACGGAACTTCAGCCCGTACGCCGCCAGCCGTTCCGGCCAGTCTCCGGCCGGAACCGGAACAGCGGGGGGAGGGGGAAGCTTCTGCCGGAACAGCAGTTTCCGCTCCCGGTCCAGGGAGAGCACCCTGCGGTGCGGAATGTGGGCAAGCTGCAGAAAAAAGTGGGAGAGCAGGAGCCGTTCGAGCGTGTCGGCGTCTCCCGGAACCGGTTCGCCCGCCACGTCTTCAATCTCTTCCCCCGCCGGATCGACCACCCGGAGCAGTTGTCCTTCCGCCCGGGTGAATTTGGGATAGCCTGTCAGGATCTGCCGTCGCCGTTTCGGCCACTCGTGGAAGAGGTGGAGCGCTTCCCGTTTCAACGCTTTGCGATAGAAGTTCTCCGGGGCGGCGACGCCTTCGACGGCGAGCAGGCGCAGCAGCGTTTGGCGATCGAGTGCCTCGCGCAGCTCCAGGAGGATCCGTTCCATCCGGTAACGGCGGAAACGGTCGAAAAAAGTGCATTTCCTTACCCCGTAGACATCGACCAAGGCGAATTTATTCCGCTCCGGCAGGTAGAGCACGTTGCCGCAGTGGAAGTCCGGGTGAAAGAGTCCGGAGCCGATGATCTGCCTGGCGAATCCGGCGAGCGATTCGGCAAACTCTTCCGCCGGGACACCGTCGCGGAGACAGTTCCTGCTGAAGTACGTCCCTGCCTGGAGCGCATCCGGCAGCGCGCGGGTGATCAGAAGTTCGCCGCGGGCGGAGCGCCCCAGCGCCAGATGCTCCACCATCGGAATATGCCGGGCCGCGAGCAGAGCGGTGCTCCGCCACTCCCGGGAAAGGCGGTTTCCCGGCCGGAGGTCGAGCTTCAGATAGACGTCGCCGGTCCGGAATACCTTCCGCACCGGGTTGGCTTTGACCGGTTTCGCCGTCTCCAGCAGATTCTGCGGGGCGGAGCCGAGTTCATCGGCGGCCGCTTCCGAGGCAAATTCCCATTTCCAGTCTGCAGGTTCAGCCATGACACACCTCGCCGAGCAGGAAGTCGCTCCCGCCGAAGCGGCGGATCTGAATGGCCGTCACTCCCGGGGAGGTGAGAAAATTCCCGACCGCGCCCGGCGTATCCGGAATCTCCCAGATCAGCCGGGCGCCGGAAAAGGCGGCGGTGAACAGCGCGTCGGCGGTGAGCTGCCGGAAATACTCCGCGGATTTCGCGTAGGGCGGGTCGGCGAAGATGAAATCGGGGGTGGTCGCGATCCGTCGGACCCATGCCGCGGTGTCGAGCGCGGACATACGGAGGAGTTCGATGGGAGCCTCCACTCCGGCCCGGCGGACTCGGCGGATGTTCTCCTCGATCACCGCCGCGTGGCGCGGATTGGATTCCACCAGCCAGAGGAGGGCGGCCCCCCGGCTCGCCGCCTCCAGCGCCAGCGCACCGGAACCGGCGAAGAGATCGAGCACACAGCTCCCCGGCAGCGCTCCGCCGATGCTGTCGAACAGCGCCTTGCGGGAACGGTTGGCGGTCGGCCGCACGCCGATGCCTGGCGGGGCGTTCAGTTTAAGACTGCGGGCTTTCCCTGCGATGATCTGCATGGCGAAATTTCTGCCTCCGATGTCGGGACGGGAATGACTGCGCCGTTTCCCGGTGCCGGTTGTTCCGGACCGGGGCGCGACGGATCACTCCCATTCGATGGTGCCCGGCGGTTTGCTGGTGATATCGTAGACGACGCGGTTGATGCCGTTGACTTCGTTGATGATGCGGGTGGAGATCCGGCCGAGGAGTTCGGCGGGCAGCGGAACCCAATCGGCGGTCATTCCGTCGGTGCTGTCCACCGCGCGCAGGACGATAACATGGTCGTAGGTGCGCTCGTCGCCCATCACGCCGACACTGCGGACCGGCAGGAAGACGGCGAAGGTCTGCCAGATGCGGTAGTAGAGCCCCGCCTTCTTGATCTCATCGACGACGATCTCGTCGGCGTCGCGGAGAATGTCGAGCGTCCGGCGGGCGACCGCGCCCACGTGGCGCACCGCGAGTCCGGGGCCGGGGAAGGGCTGGCGCTGGACGACATCCTCCGGCAGCCCGAGCTGGCGCCCGACCTCCCGCACCTCGTCCTTGAAGAGACGGCTGAGCGGTTCGAGCAGTTTGAATTTCATCTCCTTGGGCAGACCGCCCACGTTGTGATGGCTCTTGATCATCGCTGCGGGATTGCCGTCGATCGGAACACTCTCGATCACATCCGGATAGGTGGTTCCCTGCGCGAGAAATTCGGCGTTTTCGATCTTCGCCGAGGCGTCGTCGAACACCTTGACGAACTCATTGCCGATGATCTTGCGCTTCTTCTCCGGCTCCTCCACGCCGGCGAGCTTGTCGAGGAAGCGGTCGGTGGCGTCGACGTAGATCAGTTTCATGGCGAAGTTGCGGCCGAAAAGCTCCTGCACCCGCTCCGCCTCATTCTTGCGGAGCAGGCCGTTGTTGACGAAGATGCAGTTGAGCTGCCGGCCGATCGCCTTGTGGATCAGCGCCGCGGCAACCGAGGAATCGACGCCGCCGGAGAGGCCGAGGATTACGTTGGCACTGCCGACCTTCTCGCGGATCTCCCGCACCGACTGCTCGATAAACGATTCCATCGTCCAGTCGCCGGAGCAGCCGCAGATGGTGCGGCAGAAGTTGCGCAGGATCGTACTGCCCTGCGGGGTGTGGACCACCTCCGGGTGAAACTGGATGCCGTAAAGACTGCGGCCGCCCATGCGGACCGCGCAGTATTCGGTGTTGGTGCTGGAGCCGAGAATTTCGAATCCGCCTTCCGGCATGCGGGTCACTTTGTCGCCGTGGGACATCCAGACCTGAATTTCGTCCGGGACTCCGGCGAAGAGATCGCCGTGGTCGGAGATTTTCAGCATGGCCTTGCCGTATTCACGCGCTTTGCCGCGGGTGATTTTGCCGCCGAGGGTATGGATCATCAGCTGAAGTCCGTAGCAGATGCCGAGGACGGGAATGCCGAGTTCGAAGATGGCCGGATCGCACCTGGGGGCGCGTTCGGCGTAGACGCTCGACGGGCCGCCGGAGAGGATGATTCCGCGCGGATTCTCCTCGCGGATCTTCGCCGCCGGGGTGGAGTAGGGGATGATTTTACTGTAGACGTTGCACTCCCGGATGCGCCGGGCAATCAGCTGGCTGTATTGCGACCCGAAGTCCAACACAACGATGGTTTCGCTCATTTGCTGCTCTTGATGAAAAGTTGAATTATAACCGTTCCATAATATAGCACGGAATCGGTGACTTTTAAAGCGACTGTTGCTGCAGAAGGATGTTTTTTTTCCGAAGAAGGGGAGGTGAGCCGCCGATTTCCTCATTGTTCAGGTTTCCGTCGATAACCATTATTGGTTCGTTCATTTGTGTGGAGCTGATGGGGCGTTTTTTGAAAAGCGATAAACTCATTAAAAGTCACTGCCGTCCCATGCTTCTTTGAAATTGGCTCTTTCAAATTTTCAATCAACCCCTTCGTTGTCGGAAGGTCATAGACCGCTTTCAGGAAAAATGCCCGAAGCATTTTCTCCCGGTCTTTCATCGGCCGTCCCAATCCGCACCAGCGCAGCCTGCTGGTGAGGAATCGTGACGGCTTAACCATTTCAACAATCCGCAAAACCTCCTTCCTTTTTGCGGTTATTTCGCCAATTTCTTCGCCTCTTCGACGGTCTTTGCCATAAATCACACCTCTTTCACGCTCGAAATTTCGGGGAGTTGATCCATTTTCAAGTTGAAGGATTCACGATCCCGCGGCAGCTGCCCATCGGTTCGCCATGAACACGACAGAGAGAG
>CAZPWP010000163.1:0-5655 GCA_964590295.1 uncultured Victivallis sp. | reverse complement strand
CGGCGGAGATGAGCGCCGTCACTCTTCCGTTATTTTTCCGTTCTTTTCCCGTTTTCTGCGGAGAAAGTGACGGATTTTCGGTCCCGCCAACGCTGCGGCGACCGCCAGGGCCGGCAGCGCCGGCAGCTGGTAGCGCGGCACGGTGACCGGACCGGGGAGGAAGAAGTAGTACTCGACGAAAGCGAGGAAGACCAGCAGGGCAAACCACTCTCTTTTCCAGTTCCACAGTGCGGTTCCGAGCCAGACCGCGGCGCCGGCGTAGAGCAGCAGCGTCACCGCCAGCAGCGGCAGCAACAGCAGCGGCAGCCAGAACCGTCCGGCGAAATAGTGGTTGACGGCGGCGAAGAGTCCCCGTTTCTGAAGCACGTTCAGAGTGCCGCGGTCGGAACTGGTCACTCCAAGCAGTTCGAAGAAGCCCGGCGCGTCGGGCAGCAGGATGTGCGGCCGAAAGTGTTGCGGCAGCCAGGCGAGAGGGTGTGCGTAAATCAACGCCTTGAACCGCTCCATCCGGTAGTTCACCCGGCTCGCTTCATCCGGAAAGGCTTCGTGGTCGGCGAAGCGCTCCTTCAGTTCGGAGAGAATCTTCGCCTTCTCTGATTCGTAGGAGGTGCCGTTGATCTTCGCCAGCAGCATCGCTCCGTTCTGATGGAGCATCGCGCCGGTGTTGGTGTCGATGCAGAAGCCGGCGCCGATCCGAAAGTTGCGCCACATCCACGGCGTCAGAACCGCGGCGAAGAGCAGCACCGCCGCCGCGCCGGTCCACAGTTTCCGCCGCCATCCGGGCGACGGGGCGGCACCGAGCAGCACCAGCGCGGGAAGGATCCATACCGAATTGATCGGCCGGATCAGTGCTCCGAGCGCGGCGAAGAAGATGCTCCACAGGAAGTCCGCCGGCCGCCCCCCGCGCCGCAGGAAGCGGACAAACCAGTAGAACTGCAGCGATACGGAGAATGCCAGCAGCGTGTCGGAGAGCAGCATCGGCGCCTGCGCCATCATCGTCAAGTTGAAGAGGAGGAGTCCGGCGGCGATCTCGCCGGTCCGCCTGCCGCCGAGTTCGCGCCCGGCCAGCCATACCGGGATCGCCGCCGCGGTGCTGAAGAGGATCAATACCACCGCCAGAGCGCTGTTGTTTCCGATCCCGGCGAGCCGGTAGCAGAGCGCCGCCAGAGCCGGGAATCCGGGCGCGCGGACCGCGGAGGGCTCTCCGCCGGGCGCGTCGAGGAACCGGCCCGATTCGGCCAGCGCCAGCGCCGGATTGAGGTAGCCGGAGCTGTCCGGTCTGGAGAAGCGTCCGGTCGGGTCCGTCAGCAGTCCGGGCAGGGCAAGGCAGAACCTGGCCGCCAGTCCGGCGGCGAGAAGCAGCAGGAGAAGCCGGTTCTCCCGCAGAAAGGAATGGATTTTCGCAAGATTCATGCGTACAAGGTACTCCCTTTCCGGAAAAAGTCAAGTGCCGCGGAACTTCTTCTCAGCGTCCGACATTGTGTCGGCACAACTCCCGGAGTGCGGCGCGGATCTCCGCGTCGTCGGGGCGGAGTTCCGCTGCGTCCGCCAGGTACGCGAGCGCGACCTCCGGTTTTCCGGAGAGTCCGGCGGCGAGGCCGAGGTGTTTCCGGCACAATCCGGTGTCGTTCGGATAGTGTTTTGCGATTCCTCGATGGAGCCGGGCCGCTCCGGCCGGATTGCCGTTGCGGAGTGTGATGTCGATCCCGGCCCGGAAAAGCAGCAGAAGCGCATCTTTTCTGATTCCGTTCAGATGGTTGAGCAGCCGGTGGTTGAGCGCGGCGCCCAGCTCCGGAACCGCCTCGTTCCACCTTCCGGCGCGGTGGTACATCAGGCCGCGGAGAAAGTGAAGGTACAGTTCGATATCTCCGGCATCGGCGGCGCTCATCCCGGAGAACGGCCCGATTTTCGGGAGCAGCTCCTGCGCTCCGGCGTTGTTGCCACGCAAAATCTCCTGCAGAGCAACCGTGGAACCGATGCGGTAGTTGATCCGTTCCCCGACTGTCGCCCGGAGAAAGAGGTTTTCCCCGCTGCGGTAGGTCGGCAGGTAGAGCAGTGTGCCCGCCGCCAGCGCCGCCGGGTAGAGCCAAATCAGTCGCCGCAGCCGCGGCGGAAACGTGCCGGAAAACCGTTGTGCGATCAGCACGCTTCCCAGAAGCAGAAACGCGGCGGGCAGGTAGCTGTTCCGGTCCGCGAAGGTGGTGTTGCCGTAGACGGCAAATCCCGCCGCGGGCAGAAGCATCCCGCCCCACGCCGCCAGCGCCGGAAGCGCTTTGCGGAGCAGAAGTTCCCGGTCTTTCTTCCAGAGCAGCAGCAGTGCCGCCAGAACTGCTGCTGCGGTGCAGGGCGTCAGAATCCAGCACGCCGCATCCGCCCGGAAGGTCGGATAGACCGGATTCAGCTGTAGCGGGATGAAGTTCTTTCGGAAGTAAGCCGTGTAGTTGGAGCATCCCCGCAGCAGCGTGAACCACACCGGATCTTCCAGAAGGAAATCGAGGAGCTGCCGATCGTCCGGTTGATTCCCGCTGGAGAAATAGAGCAGCACCGCCGGAAGCGCCGAAACGGCGAACAGCCCGAACTTCCGCCATACGGCAGCGGAACTCTGCCGCATGACCAGCAGCAGCGCCAGCACCGGAAGAAACGCGATCCCGGTCGGCTTGCTGAAGATGCTGATGCTGCCCAGCAGAAATCCTGCCGCCGTCAGCCATATTGCTCCGGTTCGGAGACCGCGAAGCGCCCCCCACAGGCCGCCCAGAAAACAGCTGCCCAGCAGCACATCCTTGCGTTCGGCCAGCCATGCCACCGATTCCACCCGCTGCGGAGAGAGCGCCCACAGCAGGGTGCAGAAAAGTGCCGGACCGCGTCGCAGGCCCAGTTCGCGCCCGATGCCGTAGAGTGCGAGCGTCGCAGCCAGATGAAGCAGCAGGTTGGAGAGATGGTATCCGAGAGCGGAGTCGTTCCACAACTGGTAGTCCAGCATGAAACTCAGCGACACCAGCGGCGTGAAGAGCTTCAGAACCGGTTCGGAAAGATTCCGCACCAGATTTTCCCCGCTCCAGGCAAGGTGATCGTGCAGGTAGGCGTAGTCATCCACCGGAAGCCGTTCAAATCCGGTGACCGAAGCGAACACCGCGGCCGTGATCGCCGCTGCCAGAAGCGGGAACCCGGCAGTCCGAAGGAATCCCCGCAGGGGCTGGGGAAGCCGCCGGAACAAGGAGGACTCCCGTCGATCTCCTGCGCCGGGGCTCATTGGCCGGAACTCTTGAACTTTCGCCGGATGGAGTTCTTCTCCTGTCGCTGCCGCGCCAGTTCGATCGCTGCCAGCCGCCGGGTTTCCTGCAGATCCACCGACGGAGCCGGAAGCTTGATCTTCATCGATTCGAGCGTTTCGAGCAGGATCTGCGAGACCACCAGGTTGCGGAACCATTTGGTGTTGCCGGGCACGACGAACCAGGGGGCTTCTTTTGTCGAACAGCGGCTCAACGCCACCTCGAACGCCTCGATGTAGTTGTTCCAGAACTGCCGCTCATGGTAGTCGTTGCTGGAGATCTTCCAGTGCTTTTTCGGTCGTTTCAGCCGCCGGACGAAGCGTCGAAGCTGTTCGTCCTTGCTGATATGCAGATAGAACTTGACGACCCGGGTGCGGTTGTGCACGAGCAGGTCCTCGAAGTTGTTGATCGCCTTGTAGCGATAGTCCAGCTCTTCGAGGGAGGCGAACTTATGCACCCGTTCGACCAGCACCGCCTCGTAGTAGGAACGGTTGAAGATGACCACCTCGCCCCGGCGCGGCACCACCGGATGAGCGCGCCAGAGGAAGTCGTGCGCCTGTTCCAGCGCGGTCGGCGTCTTGAAGGACTGCACCCGGCACCCCTGCGGATTCATCGCCGAAAAGACGTTGTTGATTGTACCGTCCTTGCCGCCGGCGTCAAGCGCCTGCAGCACGATCAGCAGCGACTGTTTGCTTTCGGAGTAGAGGTCGGTCTGGAGGCGGGCGATCCGGTGGTTGTTCTTTTCGAGCAGCGCCAGACCGGCCGCTTTGTCCTTGAACTCCAGCGTATCGTCGGGATCGAATTTCGAAAGATCGACCTTCGTCCCTTCGCGGATGATATACTTTTCGTAGAAGCGCTCCATGATGATGCTCCGTTCAGTATTTTTTGAGCAGTCGGAGATTGCGGTCGATCAGGTTGTCGAGCGTCTCCACCGACAGCGCCGAACGGCCCCCGTCCGGCGGAGCGTTGAAGCAGTAGTCCACCAGCTGCGCGACGCTCGAAACCGCGACGTGCACGCGGGCGTCGCTCGACGCATAGTACAGGAAGACGGTTCCGTCGTCATCGGCGATCCAGCCGTTCGAGAAGAGCACGTTGGAGACGTCGCCGACCCGCTCCTTCCCCTTCGGCGCGAGGAAGTAGCCGCCGGGCGAGGCGATCACCTTCGAGGGATCTTCGAGCGAGGTCATATACAAGTAGAGCACGTAGCGCATTCCGGCCGCGCAGTTGCGCACACCGTGGGCGAGGTGAAGCCAGCCGAATTCGGTCCGGATCGGCGCCGGCCCTTCGCCGTTCTTGACCTCCTTGATCGTGTGGTAGCGGCGGAAGTCGATGATCTTCTCGCTCTTCACCTCGGCATTGGTGATGTCGTCGACCAGCGCCCAGCCGATGCCGCCGCCGGAACCGGCGGCGATGAAGCCGTCCTGCGGACGGGTGTAAAGGGGGTACTTGCCGTCGACGAACTCCGGATGGAGCACCACGTTGCGCGGCTGGCTCTTCGACTTGAGATCGGGCAGCCGCTCCCAGTTGACCAGGTCGCGGGTCCGGGCGATCCCGGCGGCGGCGACGGCGCTGGAGAGGTCGCCCGGCGCGGCGGCGGGATCGGGCCGTTCCGAGCAGAAGATGCCGTAGATCCAGCCGTCCTCATGGTGGGTCAACCGCATGTCGTAGATGTTGGTGTCGGGATTGTCGGTCTCCGGCATGGTGACCGGGTAGTCGCGGAAGCGGAAGTTGTCCACTCCGTTCGGGCTCTCCGCCAGCGCGAAGAAGGATTTGCGGTCGGCCCCCTCCACCCGGACCACCAGGCAGTAGCGGTTGCCGAACTTGATCGCGCCGGAATTCATCGTCGCGTTGACGCCGAGCCGCTCGAGCAGCATCGGGTTGGTCGAACGGTCGAGATCGTAGCGCCAGAAGATCGGGGTGTGTTCGGCGGTGACGACCGGATATTTGAAGCGGTTGCAGACGCCGTTGCCGGATTTCATGATATTTTTGCGGGCGATAAGCTTTTCGTGTTTCCGGAACAGCTTATCCACTTTCTTGTAGAAACTCATGGGGAACCTCCCAGTGGTGAAATTGATCCTCTGCTGTATAATATCGGTGCATTCAGAGAAAATACAAGAAACCCCGAATAAAAAAATAACGCGGCAGTTGAAAAAAAAGCAGTCCGGCGCTACATTGAATTGACGGCGGATTTTCGGGAGCGGCCCGGTTTCCGGCCGGGAATTCCACGACCAGCGGCGGTGATTCACAGATGCAGAACGAAAAGTTTTCCGTTCCGGAGGAGATGCCGGGCGGCTATAATTTCGACACATTCGCGGGGGTGTACACCCCCGCCCTCCTGACCCTCCTCGGGCCAGCCATGTTCATGCGCACCAATTTCGTCCTCCGC
>CAZPWP010000162.1:0-5661 GCA_964590295.1 uncultured Victivallis sp. | reverse complement strand
CCGCTAATTCCTGTTCCTCCTCTCTTTTGTCGTTCACCGTATCTGACGAAAAATTCCTCGGGGAAGCGCCGAATACATGACGAACCGCTTCGAGATAGCCGTAGCCGAACCGGGTGTCCGGCTCCAGATAAGCCCCTTCGGTCCACTCGTTCCAGCAGGCGATCTGGATCATTTCACTTTTGGAGATTCCCTGATCGTAAAGCGCTTTCAACGACTCCAGCGCCTCCTGAAAGAGTTCCGGCGTGCCGTCCACCACGATCGGATTGAACGGGTAGCCGCGCGAGAGATCGTAGATGTCGGACTGCACCGTGCGCGGACTGGAGTCCCATCCCTGCGCCGCCACCGGAGAACAGGGAAGCGTGAAGGTACGGCAGTAGATCTCCTGAACCGCCACGGCCTCGCGCATCCATGAGAGATAGTCCACTTTCAGCTGGTGCCCCCGCCCGGCAAATCCCCAGCCGTAGTGGGAGATGGAGTTGAATCCCGCCCGCTTGAGCGCGGTTTCATGATCCGTCAGAACTTCCGGGGCAGATCCCGGCGCCGTACCGTGCGCGTTGAGATTGAGTTCCCCCAGCCCCGCCCGTTCCACTTTGGCGCGGAATTCACGGAAGAGCGCGGCCGCCGCCTCTTCTCCGCCGAATCCGTCGATCATCTTGAACGGCTGCCAGATGGAGAAATACAATCCGCCGTCCACCCGCAGATAGTTGGGCCGGCGGAAGTAGTGTTCGATATAGAAATCGCACCAGGTGCGGAAACTCTCCGGCGTGACGGTCTCGCCGTCCCAGTTCTTCTCCGCCGGCTTCCAGTAACTTCCCGGATGCGCGTAGATCGGGTTGTGGTTGCACCACATCAGGGCAAACTGGAGATCGCGGCAGTTCGGCGCCCCCAGAAATCCGTTGTCCAGCGCGCGGGCCCGGTACGGGCCGTCGTTGAAACAGTACCAGTCGAAGATGAACGCATCCACGCCGTACCGTTTCGCCGCGGCGATCTTCTGCCCCATGACCTCCGGCTGCGACTCATCCTGATACCCCCACAGCGGCTTCCGCGGCTGCATATGCCCGGGGAAGCGGGGGGTGGCATACGCGGCAACGCGCCACTCCGTCCACCCTTTTCCGTGCAACGCCTCAATGCGCGGGTCACTGTGCCAGTTCGGGAAGTAGTAGGCGGCGACAATCGGTCTTTTTTTCATGATTCATCCACTCTTTTCCTGTTGCGGTTGCCGGACTCCGTCAGATATTATATTCCGACTGCCGGGAAAAAACATGGATGAAATTTTCCTTCTCCTCAAAAAACCGGAATACAGATCAACCGCATCCATGTTTTCGAAAAGCGAGCGGCGTCACGCCCGCCTCCCGACGAAAATTCCGGAAAAAGCAGGAGAGATCGCGAAACCCGCATCGGTAGCAGACTTCCGTAACGGAGAGATCCGTTTCCAGCAGCAGCCGCCTCGCCTCCGCCAGCCGCAGACGGTTCAGTTCGGCCAGGATGGTGGAACCGCTCCTGCTCCGGTACAGTCGGCAGAGATGGCTCCGGGTGACGCCGAATTTCGCCGCGGCCTCCGCCAGCGAAAACGGTTCGGTGCAATGCGCTTCAAGCAGCCGGTTCAGAGAGCTGAAAATATCTTCGGACTTGAATTTAAGCATTCCCTTCTGCGCGTTCCGGGAGAGCTGGATCAGGAGATCGGCCAGCAGCAGTTCGAGAACGACACGGTAGTTCTCCTCACGGGCGTTGTACTCCTCCTGCATGCGGAGGACCAGCTTCTCCAGTTCCTTTACGCAGGGAAACACATAGAGTCCGCTCATCACCGGTTCGTCCTCATGGAAGATCGAGAAGAAGCCGGAGCGGCTCTTCTGTCCTGCCAGGAATTCCCGGAGGAACTCCGGCAGGAAGAGGATGTTGCACAGCTCCAGCGCGGTCCCCCTGATCCGGTAGGTCGTTTTGAATCGCGGGTGCGCCAGAATCGCCGTTCCGCTCTGAATCGGATAACGCCGGCCGTCGACCAGATACTCCCCCTCTCCCCGAAAGAAGTAGACGATCTTGTAAAACTCCCGTACATGGTACTGATCCGGCGGAAAATCCCCCGGACGATGCCGGCAACAACGGATGGAAAAAGGGAACTTCCTCCCCAGGTAGTCGGCACGCGGATAGACAAGCGGCGCACGTTTCTCCATTTCCTCCTCCTCCCGGCTTTCCGGCGAAACTCCGCCCCCTTCCGGCCGTCAGGTACCGGATTGATTCTCCTTCCGTCTTTTAATAGAGGATCTCAAAGAAGGCGGCTCCGTTCTTCAGTTTCGCGGTGTCGAGCTGCAAAAGCAGTTTCCCCTCCCGCACCGTCGCCGGAATCTTTTCCGAACGGGTGCCGTCGAAGTGGAGCGCCCACACCTCCGGCGTTCCGCGCCCCGCGTTGTCGAAGGCGAGCTCCAGTTTCCCCGCCTCGATCAGCGCCGGGTAGTTGCCCGATTCAAAGCAGATCCGCTGCTCCTTCGTGTCGAAGATCTGCCCGGTGTTGAACGCGTTGGTGGAGAACATGAGCAGCAGCCGTTTCGCCTCATGCAGCGGCCGGGTGCCGTCGAGGGCCGCCAGCGCCACCGATGCCGGAACCGTGCAGCGGCGGATGGAAAGCGCGCCAAGTTCCACCGGCTGATCCCTCTTCACGATCGCCCCCTCCAGCCGCGGCGTCACCACGGTCATCGTTTCCGAGGCGGTGTTCAGCAGCAGTTCCCCGGTCTCGCTCGCGTAGATCCCCTTCCCCGGGTCGGTCGGATTGGCGGCGGAAAGGATTCCCCGGCGGCGCAGCAGCGGGAAGAGCTCCTTCTCCTTCCCGTCCCCGTCCTGCGACGCGGCCGCCTGCACGTACCACATCGAGACCGCGAGCGGCGAGAAGGCTTCCGGCACGATCGTCACCGTCGGATCCGCCTTGCCCACCGGCTCCAGCGGCCGGATCTCCGGGTAGAGAATGCCGAGCCGGGTCACGAAGGCGAGTTTCGCGTAGTCGTCGCTGACGGCGGCGAGATAATGCCTGGGAAACAGCGTTTCACTCTTCATCTCCAGCGCCACCGAATGGGGCGCGCTCTTCACATCGCCGCGCAGGTAGGTCAGCGCGGTCAGCGCCTCGTTCACTCGCGAAATCGGATCGTATGCGCTGTCGAATTTGAGGAAGGGATCCAGATGCAGCCGGACCGTGTCGGCGTGCGACACCAGCGCGCTCCAGTCCTGCAACGCGGCGTAGCTGGAGAAGTAGAGGCCGCGTTCGTGCCGGAAACGGTTCGGCGCACAGTGGGAGTACTCGGTGACGAAGAACGGCCGGTCGAGGAAACGCGCCGCCGCCGCCGCGCGGAAATAGCTGGAACGAAGCGAACTCTCCTGACCGACCACGCAGTCGGAGGAGTGGTTGTTGACGAAGGAGTTCGGCCGCACGCTCTTGGGGATGACTCCGAGCGGCGGAATGCCGTTCGGATGGGCGAAGTAGGTGTGCTGCGCCACCACCGGCAGCAGCGCGCGCCCCGGCAGCTCCAGAGTCCGCATGATCATATCCCAGTGGTTGACCAGCCCCGGATATCCGGTCGCCCGGATGGTCCGGTAGAACCAGGTGGTCATCTCCCGCATGGTCGCGATCAGAAATTCTCCGGTATCCTGCGCCCGGCGGCCGCCGGAACGCAGATCCGCCTCGGTGATCTCCGGAATCGTGTCGAAGGTGACCGGCATGCCCCACGCCGCCGACAGCGCCGCGTCGGTCCGGTACTTCGTTCGCATACTCTCCCGAAACGGCCCGGTCAGAAAGGGCAGTCCGGCGGCGAACCGCAGATCCTGCTCGTTGATGAAGTTCACCAGCACAATCGCCGGTTCGTCCCGGTAGGCGGTTCCGGTGTAGGGGTTGACGTGTTTCATCAGATAGTCGGTGAAGAGCTTCCAGTGGTTGCGGTGGACCTCGCTGTGGAAGAGGTGCGCCTTGAAGCCGTCCTCGTGCGACGCGTTGCCGACGCGGGTGATCATCGCCCGCCCCGCCAGATCGAAGGTGACGTAGATGCCCCGTTTACGGAACGCCGAAACCAGATAGTCGAAGCGGTCGAGATTTCCCTGGTCCAGCACCTCCTCCAGCTCCGCCGCGGTCTGCGGAATCGAGGCGTCCTTCTCGGTGTTTTTGCGGTATTTCGTCAGGAGATCCCAGCCCACGAAAAACTTTTCCGGAATGTGGATGCGCACCAGATTGTAGCCGCGGCGCAGCACCGCGTCGGCGAAACGATCCATCTTCGGCTTGTCCCACAGGTGGTACTGCGGCCGCCACATGCCGCTGATGCACCAGTTGAAGGCGAAGAAACGCACCGGCGTCTCCCGCCGCCGTTCAAATGCGGGCCGCCCGTCTTCGCGGACGACGAGACGCCCGAACTTCCCGGCGGGAAGATGACGCTCCGTCAATTGCGAGAAGTCCAGCGCCGTCCCCGGCTTCACTTCGAGAAAACGGGCCGGATCGACCGGGCGGAACTTCTCCCCCGCCGCCGGCCGGAACAGCCGCGCCAGCGCGGGATCTCCGGCGACCGCCGGGACCTTCCCGCAGACGAACCGCCATCCTTTCGAACCGGCGAGCACCTTCACCGCGATCAGATTCCGCCCCCGGCGGACCGGAACGTTGAACACATGATCCTCCGGCACATACTTCGGCGAGACGTTTCCCCGCTTCAGGGTATCGTACGCGAGCTTCCCGTTGACGTAGCAGGCGAAATACCAGTCGGCCGCCATCCCGAGCGTCATCACGCCGTCGGCCGGGGCGTCGAACTCCTGGTAAAATACGGCACACGCCTTCGGCTTGAAATTTGCGTCCTCCCGTGCGAGATCAAAGGAATTTTCACGCAGTTCCGCCGGCGCCGCGCCTTCCGGAATCCGGTCGACCGGCAGTTTGTCTCCCGGATCGGCGCGCCACAGCCAGCGGTTCGAAAGGAGCGATTCATGGCTGCGGTCCAGCCGTTCCACCGTGACCGGTCCGAGATAGATGGTGCCGCCTTCCGGATAAAGACCGACCATGAAGCGGGGAAACGCCAGCGGCGGACCGGCCTCGTCCTCGACGGTGAACTCCCGCGTCTCCTTCTGCCAGTCGGCGGTCACCTTCAACGTGCGTCCGGCCCGTTTCCCGACGGCGGAATAGGGCGGATACTGCCGGGCCGCCGTATAGGAGATCTCCCCGGGGAGACTCCCCTTGTAGAAGAACGTGATCCGGTATTTCCACCCTTTGCCGACCGCGCCCCGGTGCAGGAAGTTGACCTGTTTGCCGAAGTGCTTCCCGTCGGCGGGAGTCCGGACGATGTTCAGCGCAAGAGAATGTTCCCCGTCCGGGGTCTGCACTTCGGTCGAAACCTCCGGCCGGAACGTGTGTCCGATTGCCGCATACCAGGTGACGCCCGATTCCTTCAGCGAAGCGGCGGCAGCGTACCGCCGGACCTCCGTTTCCGCGCGAAGCAGCGACGCCGCGGCAAACAACAACAACATCATCCCGATCGATTTCATTTCTCTTCTCCTTGTGAAGGATTTCTCTTCTTCTGCGATTGCCTTCTCACGACGGCGTCAATCCACGCCGTCATGGTAAAATCCGGTCCAGAAAATTCCCAGGTATGCGCCCAGATACATCTTCCCGGCAGGCGTGGTGGCGGCGTGTCCGTCGAGCCAGGC
>CAZPWP010000161.1:0-5685 GCA_964590295.1 uncultured Victivallis sp. | reverse complement strand
CCTTGACGGCCGAGACCATCGGCGGCCTCTGCTCCTGCTCGCCGACGAAGCCGTTCAGGACGGCGCGGAGCTGCTCCTCTGTCACGCCGGACCAGTCATGTTCGGCGACGACGGCGCCGTCGAGGTCGAAGGAATCGGTTTCCAGCCCGAGCTGGAGCGTCGCCTCATAAGTCTTGTCCTCCCCGCTGAACTTGGCGCTGAGCCGGGTGAATTTGCCGAACACCAGCACGAGCAGACCGGTCGCAGCCGGATCGAGCGTTCCGCAATGGCCGACTTTCGGCACGTTGAAGCGGGAGCGGACGAAGTTCACCACATCGAAGCTGGTCCGCTCCTTCGGCTTGTCCACCAGCAGCACGCCGGAGCTGGTGAACGGGGGAAGACGGTGTTTTCGGGGATTGTAGCGCATCAGATATCCTTTGGTGTACCAGTGTCGAACAGCTTGCCGACCTCCTGGCATAGCAGAGTTTCCACCGCTCCGGAATCGGGGAGGACGAGCGTGATTCCCGCGGCCATGTCGTGGCCGCCGCCGCCGAGGGCGCGCGCCATCGGGCCGACCGGATAACGGGAATCCTTGCCGCGGAGCGAAACTTTGAACGCATCGCCGCGGCGGTAGAAGAGGGCGACGATCACCGCGCCTTCCAGTTCACGCAGCAGGTCGATCACGCCTTCGCCGTCGCGCATGTCGAAGTGGTGGGCGGCGAAGAGTTCCTCCGGCAGCCAGGCGTAGACAAATTTTCCGTCGAAGGCGAATCGCAGATGATTTTGAAGCAGGTCCGCTTCAAACTCCTGCTGGTTGCGCGGTTTGCTGAAGAAGACCGCGTTGTTGATCTTCTCGAGTTCCGCGCCGCAATCGAGCAGCCGGGCGGCTCCCCGCAGGGCCCGCCCGTCGGTGTTGGTGAAGCGGAGCCCGCCGGTGTCGGTGATGAGACCGAGCAGCCAGGCGGTCGCCGCGCTTCGGGGAATCTCCCGCCCGGAGCTGAAGGCGATCTCCGCAGCGAGCAGACTTGCCGCCGCTGCTTTGGGATCGACCAGATTGCTTTCCCCCGCAACCGTGTTCCCGCCGTGGTGATCCACGTTGAGCAGCGGGAGGCTCCGCAGAAACTCGAAATCGAGCGCGTCTCCGCCCGCGATGCGGAGCGGATTGGCGCAATCGAACAGCAGCACGAGATCGTAAGCGGCCGCCTCTTCCCGGGTTATCGCGGCGAGCGGGGCGCACTCCCCGGGCAGCCAACTGTAACGACGCGGCAGCGGCGCGGGAAAAAGAGCGTCCGCCTGTTTGCCCAGACTGCGCAGAAATTCCCGCATGCCGAGGGTGGACCCGACCGCGTCACCATCCGGCTTCTCATGCGTGAGAATCAAAATATGGTTCGCCGCATCAAGTTGCTTCGCCGCATCGCCGGGAGTGCAGAAATCAGCCATTGTGTTCCGGATCCTCTTCGTTGAGCAACTCCAGGACCCGGTCGCCGAGTTCGGTTCGCATATCGAGCCGGAAATCGAGTACCGGCGTGTGTTTGAAGGCGAGAACCCGCGCCAGATGATGCTGGAAATCGAGCCGCTGCTCGTTGAGTTCACGCATGATCTTGTGCTTCCGGGCGGAATCCGCACCGAAGATGCTGATGTAGACGGTCGCATTGCGCAGATCGACGCTCGCATGCACTTCCGTTACCGAAACCAGAACCCCCGGCGCGGAGATCAAGCCCCGTTCAATCGCTTCGGCAAGTTCCCGTTTGAGCAGTTCATTGACCCGGGTCAACCGGTCGACTTTTTCGCCCATAGGTCACCCCCCTTTCCGCTGAAAGCAAGGAACGCTCGTCAAAGCGTCGCCTTCTTGAGTTCAATTTCATACAATTCGATCTCGTCGCCCTCGATGAAATCGGCGAAGTTGTCGAGGCGGATGCCGCATTCCAGCCCGGCTTTCACCTCCTTGACATCGTCGTGGAACCGACGCAGACTGGCGACTTCGCCGTTGTAGATCAGCTCCTTGTCGCGGCGGACGCGTGCCCTGGCTCCGACCCGGACGATTCCGGATTCCACCAGGCAGCCGCAGATCTTCGGCCCTTTGGAAAGTTCGAAAATCTGAAGAATCTTCGCTTTGCCGATCACTTTCTCGCGCTTTTCCGGTTCGAGTTTGCCGGCAAGAGCGTCGGTGATATCCTCGAGCAACTCATAGATGATGCTGTAGAGGCGGATTTCGACATGCTGTTTCTTCGCCTGGTCGTTGACCCCCGGATTGACCCGGACATGGAACCCGATGACGATCGCATTGGTCGCCGCGGCGAGGGAAATATCGTTCTCGGTGATCGGCCCGACCGCGTTGGCGATCACTTCGGCCTTGATCTTCTCCGACGGGAGTTGGGCGAGCGACTGCGCGATCGCCTCGCCCGATCCCTTCACGTCGGATTTGATGATGATGTTCAGCGTGTTGCGCCCTTCGGCGCTGAGTTTGCTGAAGAGATCCTCCGCGGTGACGATTGCGCTGGTGGCCAGCATGTGGCCGCGCTTGTCGGCGATGCGCCGTTCGGATTCCGCCCGCGCCGCCTTCTCCGACTCGAAAGTTTCAAGGCGATCGCCCGCTTCCGGCACCCCGTTGATGCCGGCCACCTTGACCGGCACGCTCGGACCGGCCGATTTCACCCGTTCGCCCTTGTCGTTGAGCAGCATGCGGACCTTGCTGTAGTGTTCACCGCAGAGCACGATGTCGCCGACCCGGAGTGTGCCGTCCTGCACGAGCACGCTGGCAGTGGGGCCGAGACCGTTTTCCAGCTGCGCCTCCAGCACTACGCCGGAAGCCGGACGGCGGGGATTGGCCTTGAGCTCGAGCATTTCCGCCTCGATGAGGATGCGTTCGAGCAGGTCGGTCAGACCCTTGCCGGTTTTGGCGGATACCCGGACGGTTCCGACGGTACCGCCCCAGTCTTCGCTCGAAAGGTTGTGCTGCTGCATGTGGAGCAGCACTTTGTCCGGATCCGCATCCGGCAGGTCGATCTTGTTGATCGCCACAATGATCGGAACCTTCGCCGCCAGCGCGTGATTTATCGCTTCAACGGTCTGCGGCTTGAAGCCCTCCGTCGCCGAGACCACCAGAATGACCAGGTCGGTCACATTGGCGCCGCGGGCGCGCATGCTGGTGAAGGCGGCGTGTCCGGGCGTGTCGATGAAGGTGATGCTTTTGCCCTTGTAGTTGACGGTGGAGGCGCCGATGTGCTGGGTGATCGCCCCCGCTTCCCCATCGGTTACGTGGGTGTGGCGGATCGCGTCCTGCAGCGAGGTCTTGCCGTGGTCGACGTGACCCATGAAGGTGACCACCGGCGGACGCTCCTTGAGGAAGGCCGGATTGTCTTCCGGCTTCGGTTTGGCCGGCGGCGGAGGCGCAGCCGGTTTCGGCGGCGCGCCGATGGTAAGTTCGATGCCGTATCCGGCGCAGAGCTTCTTCGCGTTCGCCTCGCTGATCGGCTGGTTGATCCCGGCGAGTTCACCGAGTTTGATCAGGTCGGTGATGAGCTCATTCGGTCGCTTGCCCACCGCTTCGGCGAGGGTCTTGACCAGAATCGGCGCCTGCAGCGTGAGCTTTCCGCCGGAGACAGCCGATGAGGTGCTCTGGGGAACTTTTTCACCGGAACGGCCCGGCGCCGACGACTGCCGTTTGTTGTGAGAATCATCTTTTTTGGAGCCGCCTTTTTTCGGCACACCGCTTTTGCGGTTGGACTTGGGCAGCGCGGCTTCGTCCGCTTCGAACAGGTCGGCGAAATAGGACTCGACCAGTTCGACCATATCCTCCGGAATGACACTGTTCTCCGCTTCCGGCGTTTCAATTCCCTGACCCGCCAGCTTCTCACGAATGGTGCTGACCGGTACGCCGTACTGTTTGGCGATATCTTTTACTTTCAAAATCTTGCTCACGATTCAAACCTCCTGTATCCGGTCACCCGCCTCAGTCGTCGAGCAGGTTGCGGGCGACGTTCACTTCATCCTGATCGATGCCTTCGATGTCGAGCAGCGAGTCGAGATCGGCTGCCTTGAAGTCATCGACGGTGACATAGCCGTTGTTGACCAGCAGCCGCGCCGTTTTCTCGGAGACATTGAGTTCCGCGGCGAGGGTCCGGGCGGCGGCACGGAGCTGTTCGGCGATCGAATTGTTCTTCGGTTCGGCGCCGTCGTCTTCGTTGCGGATGCTGATGTTCCAGCCGATCAGTTTCGAGCAGAGGCGGACGTTCTGCGCCTTCTTGCCGAAGGCGAGTTTGGACTGCTCCTCGGTAACCCGCACGATCAGTTCATGCTTCTCCTCGTCGACCTCGACCGACTGCACCTTGGCCGGGAGCAGGGCGTTGACCGCGTATTTGCGGATATCTTCATCGTAGGGAACGATATCCACCCGCTCGTTGCCGAGTTCGCTGGTGATGTTGCGGACCCGCTGGCCGCGCATGCCGACGCAGGCGCCGACCGGGTCGACCCGCGGATCGGTGCTCATGACCGCCACTTTGGTCCGTTTGCCCGGTTCGCGGGCGACGCCCATGATCTTGACCACGCCGTCGTGGATCTCGGCGACTTCCCGTTCGAAGAGCTTTTCGACGAATTCGCGACAGGCACGCGAGACGATCAGGCTCGGGCCTGAGGTGTTGATGTCCACACGGAGAAGCAGGGCGTTGATCCAGTCGCCGGGCATATACTGTTCATCATGAATTTTTTCCTTGGACGGCATGATTCCTTCCGCCTTCTGAAAGTCGATGATGACGCTGCCGGCTTCAAAGCGGCGGACCGTGCCGTTGATGATCTGCCCGACGCGGTCGGCGAACTCCTCCTGCACATTCTCCTTTTCCGCCTTGCGGAGCTGCTGAATGATCGCCTGCCGCGCGGTCTGGGCGGCGATGCGCCCGAAGTTGCGCGGCGTGACCTCCCACTCGACGACGTCGCCGAGTTTCACATCGGGGAACCGCTCCCGGGCGCGGGCGATGACCAGCTGATCGCAGGTCGGATTGCTTTCGACCACTTCCAGCATGGCCCACGCCTGGATCTGCCCGGTGGCGGGATCGATTTTCACCTTGAGTTCGCTGGCCGGATGAATGCTCTTGCGCGACGCGGTCAGAATGGCGCTCTCCAGCGCCCGGACCAGACTTTCGCGGCTGATTCCGCGCTCCTGCTCGATATATTCGAGAATCGTCAATAATTCGTTTGCCATCGAATACCTCCGTTGCTTGCTGCCGGGTTGCGGCCCGGCTTCTTCTCTTCGTTCTGTCCCGACGGAATCCAATAAAGAAAAACGGGTAAATCGAACCCACTTTCCCGTCATCGTCCAGTTGCCTTTCAATTCATAAAATAATATAAAGTGAAACCGCTGATTTATCAAGCCGGAAATTCAATTTTTTCAAGAGAAGGAGGCGCAATCGGGGAAATGGAAGTTTTTTTGGGCTCCCGGCAGGAAAAATTCGGTTTTTCGTGCTATAGTAATAGATCATTCAACTGCGGAATCGTATGAAAATGAATCACCCGGGACAACTTCACGTGGCGATCGTCGGGCTCGGCCTGCTCGGCGCCTCTCTCGGCATGGCGCTGCGCGGCGGCCCTTACCGGCGGCTCGGCTGGACCCGCCGCCCCGGCATCCGTCGCTGGGCGCTCGACTGCGATGTGATCGACGAGAGCTGCGACGATCTCGGCGGACTGCTTTCCCGTGCGGATCTTACACTGCTC
>CAZPWP010000160.1:0-5698 GCA_964590295.1 uncultured Victivallis sp. | reverse complement strand
TTATAAATATGGGAAAAGGGCGGCTGCAAAACTATGAGGTTTTGCAACAGCCCCTCTCTGTTTTCAGAACGGTTATTCCAGTTCGACCAGCACGCAGAGCAACGCCTTGCTGTAGTTCTTCATCGAACCGCTGAAGGTCCAGTCCGTATTCTTGCCCGGCGCATTGCCGATGCCGCAGTCGGCCTGGGTGCCGCCGCGGAACTGATTGAACGCGAATACGGTCTGTTTCTCCCGGTAGTTATGGACCTGCATCGAACCGTAGCCGTTGACCGGCTCATTCATCCGATCGCCGAAATCGAGGATATCATTACTGGCGCCCGGAATCGATTTTTCATTCAGAGCACCGTAATTGTTCGGCCAGAATTCGATGTTTCCATCCTCAAACTTCCCGTTTTTGACTCCCGGAACATTGCTGGCGACTTCCAAGTTCTTCACGATCGTCTGGAAGGAGGCACCCGAACTCAGAACCGGAACGCCAAGCTTCTTCGCCTCGGGCGAGAAGCTGTCCATCGAAGCGAACACCCACGATTCACCGCCGTCATTGCCGGTGAGCTGCAGGAAGTAGCCGACCTTCCGGACCTTGCCGGTGAGCGCGGCGGAGTCGTCGAACTCATAATTGACATTCTCTCCCTTCACTCCGGAACGCAGATCGCAGCAGTAGAGCGGCTTCATGGCCGCCGTCGCCGGAACTTTCGCATTGACCAGGCTCATGACGGCGTCGGCGCTCATGCGGGGACGCTCCTTGACGAACACATAAAGTTTCGCCTCTTTGTAGTTCTTGCCGGATCCGGTGAAGGTCCAGTCGGGATTCGGGCCGGGGGCATTGCCGATGCCGAGATCGCTGTTTTTTCCGGAATCAAACTTGTTATAGGCGAACACGGTCTGACGTGCGCGATAGTTGTGGATCTGCATCGAGCCGTAGCCGACACCCTGACTCGGCTGGTCACCGAAGTCATAGGTGTTGTTGGTCGCGCCGGGAATCCGTGCCGAATTGTTCGGGCCGTAGTTGCCGGGCCAGAATTCGATGTTGCCTTCGCCGATGTTACCGGTTTTGATGCCGGAGACGTTGGAGAGCACCCGCATGTTCTGCACGCGGCACTGGAACATCGCGTTCGCCGACTTGACCGGAATGCCGATCTTCTTCGCATCGTTGACGAAGGGATCCATGGAAACCGCCATCCACTGGACCTTGCCGTCGTTGCCGGTAAGTACCGCGAGATAGGTGATCTCAGTGAGATTCCCCTTGATTTCGGCGCTGTTGTCGGAGAGGTAATTGACTTTGGTACGATCGCCGAAGCCGGAGCCGCTCAGAAGATTGTATTCATAGACCAGCTTCGAGGATTCTTTGAAGAAGGAAACCAGTTCGTCGAGTACGACCGGAGGCTCGATCCGGAAGGCGCCGAGCGGCAGTCCGGCTTCGTTGGCGAGGGTCGCTTCATCGGTCTGCTTCCACATGTAGCGCAGCGACTTCGGCGCCTTCACCTTGTCGGAACCGACCATGAGGCTGGTTCCGCGGATCTCGACGGAAGCCGGATAGAAAACGCCATCCACCGCCGCAACTTCAAAGTTGGCGGCCGGCTTGTTGTTCTTCGTGGTCCACTTCTCGACCGCGTTGAAATCAAGCACGAATTTCCCGTTCTCAATACGGTGGGATTTCAGCGTGGGGGCGTCCGCTTTGAGATCGCTCATGCCGTAGTCACGTTTGAGCGCGAGCAGGGCGAGCCGTTCTCCCACTGTTTTTTTGTCGCTCGGGTGGATGTCCCTGAGGTCGCCGACGTCGTTGATGACCGCCATTCCGGCATCTTTTTCCCTTTCGGCAAATTTCTGCTGCGCCTCCCAGATCTGAGGCAGGCGGGTCCTGTCGCCGCCGTAGTTGTAGGGGGCGAGCTGGGCGAAATACAGTTTGAAGTTCGGATTGAGAAACACCTTCTTCCAGCCGTTGAGCAGCGCCTGCATCTTTTGCGTGTAGAGTGCTCCATCGCCGAGGTTGCCCTCACCCTGGTACCAGATGGCGCCGCGCATCGCATAAGGCACAAATGGGTAAATCATCCGGTTGTAGAGCACGGTCGACTGCTGACGGCTGTTGAACGCCTTGAGTTCATTCGGATAGGCCGGCGGCGGCGGCGTCACTTCGCCTCTGGCGAGTGCCGCTTTGCATTTTTCCATCCACTCGGCATAGGCTTTCTGGGTCGCCTCATTCACCTCTTTGTAGGCGGCGGTGCCGGGCAGCTTGGCGTTGACGCTCTTCGCGATTCCGGCCAGTTCCGGTACCGAATCAAACCCTTCCGGGGGAGTCCACGGCTCGATCCGGGTGCCGCCCCAGTGGGAGCTGATGAGACCGATCGGAATGTTCAGCTTCTGGAAAAGTTCACGACCGAAGAAGAACCCAACGGCGGAGAACGGCGCGATGTTGTCCGGCCGCACCGGCTGCCAGGTGATTTTGAAATCGGTCCGGGGCAGGGTGGACCAGCCGTGGGGCCGCATCTGGGCGATGCGGATCAGCGGGAAGTTCGACTGCGCCGCCACCTTGTCGCCGTCATAATGGCGGAGCCGGGGATTCCCTCCCCAGAGCGGCACTTCCATGTTGGACTGTCCGCTGCAGAGCCAGACTTCGCCGACCAGGATGTTGGCGACTGAAATCTTGTTCTCTTTGCCGAAGACCTCAAGTGTCCGGTTTTCGCTGCACTCGGTCATCGGCGCGAGCTTCACCATCCACTTGCCGTCGGCGCCAGCCTTGGCGTTGACGCTCTGGTCGGCGAATTTGACCGTCACCTCCTCTTCGGGGGCGGCCTTCCCCCACACCGGCACCTCCATGCCGCGCTGGAGCACGGCGTTGTCGGTGAAAACCGGCGCCAGCTCCACCTTCGCTTCCGCCGCGAACACGAGCGCCGCAACTGCGAACGCCGGCAGCAGCCGTCTGAACTCATACATCGTTACCTTTTCTCCTTCGGGTTGCATGTTTGAGTATCTCCAGCCGGAAGTATTCGAATCCCTCTTCGGGATCGAACGCTCCGACTACTTCTCCGAATCGGAAGATGACCAGTTTGCCCGCCTTGCTTCCGGCGATGCCGAGATCGGCGTCGCGTGCTTCGCCCGGACCGTTGACCGCGCATCCCATTACGGCGATCTTATGCAGTTGAATGGTCGCTCCGCCGGCCTTGATTTCCGCCACAAGCTCTTCGACCCGGTTGGCCAGGCCGATAAGATCAATCTCCGTGCGACCGCAGGTCGGGCAGGAGACGATCTCCGGCTGAGCATTGCGCAGTTCGCACGCCTCCAGAATGCGCCGGCCGGTGATTACTTCCTCTTCCGGCGGCGCGGTCAGACTCACCCGCAGCGTGTCGCCGATCCCCGTCAGCAGCAGCGCGCCGATGCCGACGGCCGATTTGACGATACCGCGCCCGGGAGTTCCCGCCTCGGTGACCCCGATATGCAGCGGGTAATCGGTGCGGGCGGCGAATTTGCGGTAGGCCGCCACCGTCACCGGTACGCTGGAAGACTTCAGCGCAACCTTGATCTCCGTTACGCCGAACTTCTCCAGCAGCGCACACTCCTCCAGGGCGGAGAGCACCAGCGCTTCGGCCATGGCGTCGTCATGGGAGAGGCCGTTCGACATCAACTGGCGGATCAGGCCGGGACGGAGGCTGCCGGTGTTGGCTCCCACCCTGATCGGGATATTGTACCGCAGGGCAGCTTCCGCCACCAGGCGGATCTGCTCCGGCGAGTTCAGATTGCCGGGGTTGAGGCGGATCCCCGCGACGTGACGCTCGATAGCGTGCAATGCGAGGCGGTAGTCGAAATGGATGTCCGCAATGATCGGCAGCGGACTTTTTTCCGTGATCTCAGCGAGGGCATTCGCAGCGGCCATATCGGGCACGGCGACCCGGACAATGTCGCATCCGAGCGGTTCGAGGCGGCAGATCTGTTCGAGGGTCGCGGCGGCATCGCGGGTGTCGGTGTTCGTCATAGACTGGATCGAGACCGGTGCATCGCCGCCGATTTCCACCGTGCCGACGCGGATTTTACGGCTCTTCCGGCGTTGGACTGCCATGGCTCTCCTCTCCGGCTGATTCGGTTACGATCAGAACGGAATCCCGTTCCGGGAAGATCGAGCGATAGATCCGTTTGCCGTCGAAGAAGGTGACGTAGAGCATCAGACTGATCAGCAGTGTTACGAAAATGGTCGAGAGCACCTTGACCAGCATCACCGGCAGCGGCCGCCGGAAGATGATCTCCACAATGCCGAAGAGGATGTGTCCGCCGTCGAGCACCGGCAGCGGGAAGAGGTTGAAGATCGCCAGCGCGAAGGAGATGATCACCACGAAGTAGATGCCGCTGATGAGCGAGGCGCTCCGGACCGAGTTGAAGAGGACCAGCCCCATGCCGAGCGGTCCGGACATGTGGCTCGGCTTGAGCGTGCTGGTCTGTTCGGTCAGTCCGAGCCGGTTGCCCAGCTGGACCAGAATGCCGCGCAGTGATTTGTAACTCATATCGATCGTGGAGATGAACTGCTGAATCGGCGTCGGATGATCCAGCAGCGAGATGGTCACGCCGATGGTATGCGGTGTGATCAGCTGCGCTGCCAGCGTCGCCGACTGCTCTCTGCCGTCCCGCTCCCAGGTCAGCTGGAACGGTGTTCCCTTGAGCCGGGAGATTGTTTCGCTGAACTCCGCCGGCGAGGCGATCTTCTTGCCGTTCACCGCGAGTAACCGGTCGCCCGCCTTCAATCCGGCGGCGAGCGCGGCGGAGCAGGGCATCACGCCGGCGATGACCGCACCGCCCTTTTCGTCGCCGGGCTGCATGAAGATGCCGGTCATGTAACGGCTGAATTCCGGCCCCGGCGACGGGGTGACCGGTTCCGGACGGACCGTCACGTCGACGTTCTCGCCGCCGCGCCGCAGCGTCATCTTGATCGGATGCTCCCCGGCGAGGTTGATGGCGAAAAGGAACTCATCGAAGTCGATGATCGGCATGCCGTCGATCGCCACGACATAGTCGCCCGGTTTGATGCCCGCCTTCTCCGCCGGAGAGTTCTTTTCGGGAACCAGCTCCAGCGGAATGAGCGGCCGGAAGAAGGGCCAGGCGATCTTCTCGCTGCGCAGCCGCCCTGGCGCGTTCGGATTATCCACCGGAGTGTAGGAAATGGTAAGCGGTTTCCCATCGCGGATCACTTCCAGATCGACCTTGCCGATCGAGAAGAGGATCTTGCTCACGAACTGTGCCCAAGTCGAGAAGAAGGGTTTGCCGTTGACCTTGACGATCTTGTCCTCGGGGCGCAGTCCGGCGGCGTACTCCGGCCCCGCCGGATCGACGGAAAGCACGGTGATTTCACGCATCTTCGGACTGTCCTGCGGCATGCCGATCCACCAGACGAAGCAGGCGATCAGCAGTCCGGAGAGGATGTTGAACAGCGGACCGGCCACCGCGGTGATGATCCGGTCGATCGCTCTGGCGCGCGGCAGTTCAGAGCCGTCGGCCGCCTTGGGCACGGCGTCGGTGGCGTCCACCTGCGGCAGTTCGACGTAACCGCCGAAGGGCAGCCAGCCGAGTCGGTACTCGACCCCGTTGATCTTCTTCCGCCAGAAGGGGCGGAATCCCAGGGAGAAGGCATCGATGTGCAGCCCCCGCCATTTCGCGGCAAGAAAGTGGCCGAGTTCGTGGGAGAAAATACAGAAACCGATCGCGATGAAGACAAAAA
>CAZPWP010000159.1:0-5717 GCA_964590295.1 uncultured Victivallis sp. | reverse complement strand
GAACTTTTTCTGCTGCAATTTATTCAAAATCAATAGATTTTATCGCATTCAGCAGACCCTGTAACATACCACGGGAGAGCTGTCATTGCCAGTTCGCACGAAAAATTCCCGCTGGCCCGGGCCGCCTACCGGCATGCCGGCGTTTCCCGTGAATTCCTGCCGGTGAGGCGAACCTTGAGGAAACCCTCTGTTTCCGTCGCGGAACGGAAGGTGATCCGGGCGATCCACGAAGGGGGCGTCGACCGCGGAGGCGGCGGGGTGAGATTCCACTTTCTCTCCAGCAGCAGCAGCGCGCGCAGCGCATGTGGAAACGCCTGATAGTTCGGCACGTCGGTTTCGAGGATCACGCCGCCGTCGCGGGCCGCCGCCGCGACCTCCTGCACCACCTCCCACTGATTGCCCAGCGTGGAACCATACCGGCTCGAACGGCTTCCTCCATGCCGGTGAATCATCAGAAGTGCGCTTCCGGTGAACAGCAGCAGGACCAGCCCGGCCGCCAGAACCGTTCGCCGCCGGAACTGTTTCAGCGGGAAAAAGCCGTAAAACAGCAGCAGCAGCCCTGGAACCGCCGCCGCCGTGTTGTAGTGCTGGAACGGCGGCATCCGCAGCAGAAGCACCATGCCGAAGTGGAGCACCAGCGCCGCTATGGCGAAACGTCCGATCAGGTGAATCATACCGGTGCGGGACTGTTTCCATGTGAACCGGCAGCCGAGCAGAATCAGCCCTCCCGCCGCCACCGCGGCCGTCGGCATCACCACGTCGAACAGCGCGGAAACGCCGGAACTCTGCGGCAGGTACTCCGGCAGATAGTAATGCAGATATCCGCCGCCGCTGAGAAACAGGAGCAGATTCCAGAGGGGTTCGATTCCGGCCTCCTCCCCGCGGGGAATTCCCTGCTGCCCGAATTCGGCGCGAAGCAGGATGGCGCCGACGATCAGCAGGAGCGCAAGCCCGGCAACCAGCAGCTTCCAGCGGTCCCGGCGGAGCAGGTCCGGGCGGAACAGGAGCGTGATTCCGAACGCGCCGAGGAGCGGCGCGGACATCGGATGCAGCCAGAACATCCCCCCCAGCAGGACGACGATTCCGGCAAGCGTGATCGGAGAACCGCGCCGCCAGTATGCTGGAAGCAGCGCCATCAGCCAGCAGACGAGCGGCAATAACAGCACATTGTCCCACAGAATCCGGTTGGCGTGCCAGAGAAAGGGATTCAGGAGGAAGAGCGCGCCGAAGAGCCGCCAGTCGAAACGCAGTTCTTTCCCGAGCCGCTGAATCGCCGCGAGAGAGACCAGCATCACCAGCGTGCTCTTGATCGTCACCAGCAGGACCGGATGCGCCGTGCAGAAGAGCAGCAGCTGGTAGAACCAGACCGCAAGAGGACCGTAACAGATGCCGACCGTGCCGGGAAGCCCCGCCGACGCGGGAACCCCGGCGCGGTTGGCCTCCATCGCCAGCAGGATCAGCGCCGGTTCGTCATTGATCCAGAGAACGTCGCCGGGCAGCAGCAGCGTCAGGCAGACGCCCGCGGCCACCAGGAAAGCGGTCATCCGCCGCTCTGCAAGGCGGAACGCCGCCCCGGAAAATCGCACCATAGAGATTCCCTCCCGCAGTTGAACGGCATAAGATAGCGCATCTTCGGCAAAGATTCAACCCGGTTTCCGCCCGAGAACCCGACGCCGGGAACAGGCGGGTTCCCTGTTCGATGCCGATCCCGGCAAGGTGCACCGCCTCTGGAGCGGGCCGGAAGATCTCTCGGTAAAGATCCGCCGGAGCGCATCGTGCGGCACAAGGATCATCCGGGTTCCCGCGGCGGATGGCAAATACCTCCGGCCTTCCCACGAGCAGGATGTCCGGAAAGGCGGAAACATTCCCCCCCCCCCCACCTTCCACAGTGCAGGGCAGAGTTCGTTGTGGCCCGTCGGCCTCACGCTCACCGTCGACGGGAAACCGGAACGCGGTTCACGCACCCGGGTCGGGAGGCGCATAGGCTGCGTCACCACCGCAGGCGAGATAGCCGCGAAACACCATCCGCAGCGAAATCACGCTCCGCGCGGTCAGTACCGCGCCGAAAAGAAAGGGGATTTATGCTTTGAACATAAGAAAAACAGGAAAAAGTTACAAAAGCGGCTTGACAAAACCTAACATGGCAGAAGGAAGTCTGTTCATGCGACCGTTTCGAATCCTGCTCTATCTGACCGTGCCCGGCGCTTCTTTTTTTTCTCCCTGCGGCAGAGTCGCCGCACAGCGCTGGAGCATCGCCCACCGCCGTCTGCCGGAAGTGCCGGACGGAATCCGGCGCGGAAACTTCCGGCCGCTGCTCGATTTTTTGCGGAAGACGGTCCATCGGCACGGCGCGAAGTATGAACCGGCGGAACTCCTGCGGCGGATCACCGGTTCGCCACAGGCGGATCCCGCCTGTTTTCTCTCCTGGCTGCGTGAAAGATATCTGGCGTGAAAGTCGCTTCGACGCGGGAGTCGCATTTGCAACTTCTCCCGCGCCGGTCTATATTATCTGGTTATGGGTATCTATACGGAAAAAACGATTTCACGCTGGATGGGGATGCTGATTCTCCTCGTTGCGTTTCTGGCGTTGCACGAGCCGTGGCAGCTCGGCATGCGCGAACTCTTCCGCCAGGAAGGATTTTACGCGGTGCAGGCCATCGAATTCGATCTCTCCAGTACGCTGGTGATCGCGCACGGCGTGCCGATCCAGAATGCTTTTCCGTTCTATCCGGCACTGTCGGGGCTGCTCATGCGTGGCTTCGGCCTCGCTCCCGAACTCGTGCTGCGGGCGGTTTCGCTGGTGATGCTGGCGGCGACCACTGTACTCACCTACTTCGCCGCGGCGAGTGAGCGCTCCTGTCGCGCCGGACTGGTGGCGGCGGGAATGTACATCAGCACCTTTTTGGTACTGGAAAAAGCCGGAGACGGGGATCCGGCCACCTGCAACGCCTTCTTCCTGCTGGCGGCGCAGCTGCTCTTCTTCCAGTACGGTATCCGGCGGACCAACTGGAACGCGGCGTGGATCAGCACTCTCGCGTTGCTCTGCTTCGGTTTCTTCTCCGGCGGATTCCGGGTGCTGCTCTACTTCATCTTCCCGATGTTCTTCTTCCGCCGGCCGCTCTCGGTGAAGTCGAAATTCCGCAAACCGGGATTCGCGATCGGGGTGGCGCTGGCGGCAGGCTGCATCCTCGCCTGGAGCGTTCCCTACCTCGGGCTGATGCACCATACGCAGCTGCTGCGCATCCGGTTTGAGGATTTCACCCTGGGCGGCTGGCTGCAGGAAGTGGCGCTCTTTCCGCTGATGCTGCCGCTGCGGCTGCTGCCCTGGTCGCTGATCGCGTGGATTCCCTTCTGCGTGGCGCTGCAGGCGCTCGACAAGACGCCGATTCTGAGCCGCTACCTACGGACGCTGGTCTTCGCCTCGCTCGCGCTGCTCTGGCTGCTGCCGGACGGCAATCCGGTCGAACTGCTCTATCTGCTCGGACCGCTGGCGATTCTGGTCGGCATCAACTATGAACTCGGGATGCGGCGCTATGGATTCAAGATCCGCAAGGCGTTGATCCTGTGCGAGACTTTTGCGGTGGTTCTGGCGCTGGCGGTCGGTGTGGTCTGCTTTGTTCCGCAGGGGTGGCTGACCCCGTTCCTGAGCCTCTCGAACACACTGGATTTCGCCTCAACCAGCAATTACCGGATTCTGGCGGCAGTTGCGGCGCTGCTGTTGCTCGGCATCGCCTGGAGGCTGCATCGCGGACGGCTGGTCAATCCGGTCTGGCTCATGCTGCTCGCCACCTCCGCCGCGGCGGGGATTTTCTGCGGCGCCGTGCTGACTCCCTACCGCGCGCAGGCCGACGCCAAGCGGAAATTCGGAGAGACGTTCCGGGCCGCGCTCAGGAACGAACCGGCGAAGAAGCTCTACAAAGGGAACATTCTCGACCTCTACGGCGAACTCTGCTACGTCGGGCTGCCGGTGACGAAAATTCAGGAGCTGGATGAACTGCCGCTCAACGACCGGGTCGTCTACCTGGTCGATACCGAATTCCCGCAGTATCCCGAGCGGAGCTGGAGCAACCTCCTGCCGCCGGATTTCCGCTACCGGGGCCACCGCATCAGCCTCTGGAAAGGGGTGCTGCGGCAGCCGAACGGCGGCGGGGAGGGCGCAACGTCTACTTTCCCCGACTCGGCGGCGGCAGCGTCCCCGGGCGCGACGGCATCGAACTGAAGGAGTTCCGTTCCGGTTTCACGATGGTCCGCGACGGGGTGTCCCGCTGCGGCGGCGGCAAAGTCGCCGGGCGCGACGGCATGGTGGATTTCGGACTTTCACTCCCGGGGACCGCCGACATCGGGCCGGTGACCTTCCCGCTGGAGTCGCGCGGGAATACCGGCGGGCGCTCCGCATCCTGCACGCGGGTGAAACTGCTCCCGGCCGCGTCCTGCCGGATCAGCAGGTTGCCGCTCTGCGTGAGGGTGGTGGTGCGCCCGTCCGCCCCCCGGATCAGGGTGAGGTCGCCGATGGTGACTGCTCCGACCCGCGAGGCGCCCGCGTTTCCGGCGGAGCGGCGCAGCCGGAGCTGCGGATCCGCGATGGTGTTCCTGACTGGAACCGGTGTTTTGACCGCTTGTTCCGACAGGATGCGCGGCGCACTGTCATCCGGCGCGAGGAGCAGCCGCGTGCCCGGCGGGGCGGCAGGCGGCTCCGGAGCGGGATTCCCTCCCGCCGCAGTGCAGAAAAGGATGATTGCATAAAAAATACGCATATTGTCGTCTCCGGCGTTTGAAATTTCGGAAATCCTGAATTATTATACACTGTTGACCGCAAAAATCAAGACGGGGGACGAAGATTATGGAAGATCATTTCGAGACGGCAGTGGACGGGCGCTTTTTCTGCAATCACGATTTCATTCCGATGGACTCTTGGCGGGTCATGCGGATCATGTCGGAATTCGTCGAATCATTCGAGACGATGAGCCGGATGCCGGACCAGCTGGTGGCGGTGTTCGGTTCGGCGCGCACGCCGGAGGATTCCCCGCTGTTCGAGGTGGCGAAAGAGGTCGGCCGTCTGCTGGTGAAATCCGGATACGGCGTCATCACCGGCGGCGGGCCGGGGATCATGGGGGCCGCGTCGCAGGGAGCGTTTGAAGCGGGCGGCAAGTCGATCGGGCTGAACATCGAGCTGCCGATGGAGCAGCATCCGAATCCCTATCAGAACACTTCGCTCTCGTTCCGCTACTTCTTCATCCGCAAGGTCTGTTTTCTCAAATATTCGACGGCTATCATCGTTTTTCCCGGCGGCTTCGGTACTCTCGACGAGCTCTCCGAGGTGCTGACGATGATTCAGACCCGGAAGATCAATCCGATTCCGGTGATTCTGGTCGGCAAGGCTTTCTGGAGCGGGATGCTGCACTGGTTCAAGAACACGCTGGTGGCGGAGGGAACGATCTCCGAATCGGATCTTGGTCTCTTCCATATCACGGATTCGGCGGAAGAGGCGGTCCGTTATCTGGAGATGTGCCACCGCTACGGCCGTCGCGGCACGGTCAAACCGGATTGAGCCGGGAACTCTCTCCGCGCCGCTGTAAATCCGGGGAAAACGGGCGGACTGAACTTGCCGTTTTTTTCGGAACAGTATATTATTGTATTGAGACAGCAACATTCCGGAGTTTAAAATGAGTGTGGAACCCTTTGATGTGATGGTCATCGGGGCTGGGGCCGCGGGCCTC
>CAZPWP010000158.1:0-5734 GCA_964590295.1 uncultured Victivallis sp. | reverse complement strand
CAGATGCACCTCTGTCAAACAACACGTCTCATCACAAAATTTGGGACATTATCAATCTTTTTGAAATTGGCTCGATACCGAAAGGGGGATGTCATGGAGAAATGGTTTTCCTGGTTGCGCGGAGGAGCGCTTCTCACAGCGTTTTCGGTCGGAGTGTTGCTCCAGGCCGGGGTGGAGATCCGGGTCGAGGCGGAAAAAAGCAAGGGCCCGGTGCGTGAGATGGTTTTCGGGCACAACCTCGAATGCGCCGACAGCCGCGGACTCTTCGGTATGCTGAGCAGCGCGCCGGAGCCGCGCAGTCTTGAAGTCAAATATGGGCAGGGATACTGGGATCCGGAGGGGAAGCGTCCTGCCCCCGGAGTGATCGAAATCATGAAGACGGTACCGTTCGGGTCCCTCCGGTATCCCGGCGGCTGTCTGGCGCACAACTTCCGCTGGAAGGAGACGATCGGGCCGATTGCGGAACGTGGAAGCCGGAATTGGGCGTTCGGTCTCGACGAGTACATCGAACTCTGCCGGGCACTCAAGTGCGAACCGCAGATCATCATCACCGATTACGGTCTTGAACGCGGGGAGATTCCACAGGATGCCGCTGATCTGGTCGAGTATCTGAATATGCCGGCCGAGTCCCGTTATCCGTGGGCGATGAAGCGTGCCGCCAATGGACATCCGGAACCTTATGGCGTACGTTATTTCGAGATGGGCAATGAATCCATTCACGGCAATCACGGCTGCAGTCCGACCCGGCGTTATTCCGCCGCCGAATATGTCGACTACTTCAACGAGACCGCCGCGGCGATGAAGAAGGTGGATCCTTCAATCCAGATCGGAACTCAGGCGATCTCCGCGGCGGAAGGGTTGGACCGGATTGTTTTTGACGGGACCGCGAAGAATGCCGACTTTGCAATTATCCACTCCTACTACCCCCAGGTGGAATCGCTGAAACCCGGTGAAGCGTTCAAAGCGGTGATGGCCGGGAACGAGCAGTTCGGTTACCGGCTGTTGCAGTATGTTGATGCGATGAGGAAGGCCGGGCGGTTGTTGCCGATCGGTATCACAGAGTTCAACATCCGCTCGATCAAGAGGAGCGCTGACGCCTACCGTTACAGCTATCTGGCGGGAATGCAATGTTCGGAGCTGTGGTGCCGTTTCCTGCAGCCGGAGAACAATATTCTGACGGCGAACTACTGGCATCTGCTGAACGCCATGTACGGTGTGATCGTGACGATCCCCGGTGCGGCGGTCCCGGAGAATTACACCGGAAAACTTCTGGAGATGAAGGCGGCCGCCCGTTTTTTCCAGACATTGAAAAGTTTTACCGGGCAGGAGATTGTGCCGGTTGAAGTCAAAGGCGCCCCGCGGTATGAGACGGTGGCCAGCCCCGGGGTGCTGGCGGCGCGCGGCGACCGGGTGATCTCTCCCGATGGAAAGTTCGAACCGGTGCCGATCGGGAAATTCAACCTCTCCAGGCTCAACCGGAAACATCTTTCGGCGACCGGAAGTGCGGAGTCCGGCGAGTTGACGATCCGCTTCGACCAGTACAGCGGCGAGGCCTATCCGGAATTTGCCTTCATTTCGCGTCCCGCGAACATTCCGGAGGGAGACGCCTGGCAGATCGAGGTCTCCTTTGAGGCCCGCTATACGCCGGCGCCGGATTGTACCGGGGCGGCGACACTCGGGCTCGGCTTCATGGATGCCCGCGGCTGGAACGCCACTCACTGTGCACAGGCGGTTTATGCGGTCAACACCGCACGGGAGTGGACGAAGTTCTCCGCACGGCTCAACCTTCTGAACGACACCAGGCGTGTCGCGCTCCTTGCCCGGATGCAGCACACCAACGGAACTTTGACCGGAACGCTGGAGTTCCGCGACCTCAAGGCCGCCGTCCGTCCGGCGGGGCGTTTCCCTGCTTATTCCGGCATGAGCTCCTTTGCAACGAAATCGGCCGATGGCCGGAAATTGTTCCTGATCGTCTTCAATCGCAGTCTTGACGAGACGATTCCGGCGCAGATCGATCTGGATGGATTCAACGCCGGAACCGGGCGCGTGGAGACGCTTTATCAGGAGAATCCGGGTACGGTGAAGTATTTTGATCCGGTGCGTGAAACGGTCAAGGTTGACGGGGCGAAGTTGAACTGGTCGTTCCTCCCCCATTCGATGACCGCTTTTGAATTTGACGCGAAATAGAGATGCGCCCGGGTGCGCCCGGGCGAAGATTCCAAGGGGAAATTGTTCCGTGCCGGAGCTCTTTTCCTTTTTCGCGCCTGCGGGAGCTTGCAATCAGGCGGTTTCTCCTGTATAGTTTTCCGACACGTACGGATGAAACTGATGAGATGAGGAGGATGGGCGATGAAATATATCGGCGCACACGTCAGCATTGCCGGAGGTGTTGAAAACGCCCCGGTCAACGCTCATGCATTGGGGGCGACCGCGTTTGCGATGTTCACCAAGAACCAGCGGCAATGGTCGGCTCCGCCGTTGTCTGAGAAATCAATTGCCGCTTTCAAGGCGAATTGCGCCGGTTTCGGGTACCGGCCCGAATTGATTCTGCCGCATGACAGCTATCTGATCAATCTGGGGAATCCGGATCCGGATAAGCGGCGCAACAGCCTTGCCGCATTCATCGATGAGATGGAACGCTGCCGGGCGCTCGGTCTGGTCAAACTCAACTTTCATCCCGGCAGCCATCTGAAGCTGGTTTCCGAAGAAGAGGACATGCGGCTGATCGCGGATGGGGTCCGCGAGGCGGTCGATACGGTTCCCGGTGTCACTGCCGTGTTCGAAAACACCGCGGGGCAGGGGAGCAATCTCGGCTATCGCTTCGAGCAGCTCGCGCAGATGCTGGAATTGGTCGATCGTTCGGACCGGGTCGGTGTCTGTCTCGATACCTGTCACACCTTCGCCGCGGGTTACGACCTGGCGACACCGGAGGGGTATGAGAAGGTCTTTGCCGAGTTTGAACGTCTGATCGGGTTTCGCCATCTGGCGGGCATGCATCTCAATGACTCCAGGAGCAGGCTCGGGGGGCGGCTGGACCGTCATGACAGCATCGGCCGGGGGGAACTCGGCTGGTCGTTCTTCACCAGGCTGATGAGGGATTCCCGTTTCGACAACATTCCGCTGGTGCTTGAAACCATCGATGAGACGCTCTGGAAAACCGAGATCGCACAGTTGCAGGCGCTGAGCCGTGGTGAGGCGCTCCCGGAATAATCCCCGAGGAGAGTTCAACAGCCGAAAAGTTCCGCAGCCCGTCGCATATTGTCAATCACCGGCACCCGGAAGGGACAGCGTGTTTCGCAGTTGCCGCAGCCGATACAGTCGGAACCGTGATGCGCAAGTGCGCGGTAGTGTTGTGCGATGCCCGGCGGTATGGCGCCGGTATCCAGTCGGGCGATGTCGAGATATTTGTTGACGGTGGCGATATTGATCTCCATCGGGCAGGGCTGGCAATGGTTGCAGTAGACGCAGCTGCCCTGGAACCCGCCCCGGTAGCTGCTGATGACGGGAGCGAAATCACGTTCCTCGTCCGACAGGTTGCAGTAACCGACCGCCTCAAGCACCTGGGCGATGGAACAGCACCCGATCAGTGTGCTGACCACCGCCGGCCGGGTCAGCGCATAATGGATGCACTGCCCGACGGTCAACGGCCCGGAGAACGGAGTGTGCTCCGCCGACAGGAGTTTCCCTGCGCCGAGTGTTTTCATCACGGATATGGAGACGCCTTTCTGCTCACAGAGTCGGTAGAGCGCCGCGCGGGCCGGATCCATGCCGGTCATCATCTCTGCGGTGTCTCCGAGCATGGTCAGCGGGTCGCTGACCGCCGGCATCAGGTCGAAGGCGGGATTGATGCTGAACATCAGAAGGTCCACAACCCCGCTCTCGACGATTCTCCGTGCGGTTTCCGGGTTGTGGGAGCTGGCGCCGATTGCCCGGATGGTACCCTGTTCCTTGAGTTTCAATGCATACTCGAGGATCGGCGTGCCGAAAACTGCCGCGAAGTCTTCGGAAGAATCGATGAAGAACAGCATTCCGAAGTCGATGTAGTCGGTTTTCAGACAGCGCAGCAGATTTTCGAAATACTTCCGGCAGATGGTCAGATCGCGGCTGATGTCGTACTGCCGGTTGAGATCGACCGAACAGATGTGGCCCTGGATCAACATCCGGTCACGTCGGCCGGCGAGAGCCCTGCCTATATTTCTGCGCACTTCTTCGCCCGGCATGAAGAGGTCCATCAGGTTGATTCCGGCATCGAGAGCTGCATGAATGGTTTCTTCCACGACGGCATAGGGCTTGTTGTCAAGATGTTCGGTACCGAGGCCGATGATACCGGCACTCATGTCGGTATGGCCGATTCTGCGTTGTTCCATCCAGTTTTTCTCCCAGTTTCCGGTTTTACACTGTTTCGCAGTTAGCATAGCGCCGGAACGGAATGTTGTCAACCGGAAAATGAAAGACATCTCTTCGTTTCAGGCGGAATGAAGAAGAGGGAAAAATTTTTTTGCTTTTTTCTTGGACCGGGACTTGACAAGAGAGGGGGGAGTCCGGTATAATTAATGTCGAATGAAGGTTGGATGGATAGGAAAACGACAGGAAACGGGGCCGGGCAGATGCGCGAAGGGGTCAAAATCCGACATTGCATCATGGATCTGATCTACCGGCATCCGAACGAACGGATTCTGATTCCGGGATCGAATGAACTCGCCGCGCGCGGTTCGGTGTGGCCCGAAGTACGGTCACTCTGGTATTGCCGATATAATATCTTTCCCCACAGGAAAAATTTTGATTTCAATCTTACTGACTTAACATGCAAAACCTGAAAAAAGAATGGATGCAAAAGCAGGAACCGGAAAAATCGACATGGACTTCCATGATACCTCACCATGGATCAGCAGCAATGAATGCGAAAGGAACCAAATGATGAAAAAATCGAAACGCTTCTTCACTTTGATCGAGCTGCTCGTCGTGATAGCGATCATCGCGATCCTCGCCGCCATGTTGTTGCCGGCGCTCAACCAGGCCCGTGCTCGTGCGCAGAAGATCACCTGCACCGCCAATCTGAAACAGCTCACCTCCGCAATGCTGATGTACGCAGACAACAACGACGGAGTTCTGCAGATCCAGGACTGGATGAAGCTGTCAGCGTTCCGGCAGCTGGTTGCCGCCCCGAATCCGGATGAATGGAGCAACGTCTATCAACCGGGCATCCTCTGCCCCAACTCCGGCTCAGTGCTCGAGGGAATCAACACTATGGATCGTTCCTACGGCATCAATGCCCACGGCCACCTCGAAGCCAATGATAATTATACAATCACCGGCAGCCTGACGACCGATCGGACGAAGAATCTCTACACCCTCTCCCGCGTCAAGAGCGCCAGCCAGAAATTCATGCTGATGGATGGGGTCAACTGGTGGATCAGCATCAGCGGCAGCAACCCGGCCAACTACCGTACCAACGGGGAAAATAATCCAAGTGGCAACATGTACCTTGCGTACCGTCACAACGGGGAATCGGCGAACTTCGGTTTCTTCGACGGTCACGCCGGTTCCCTCGTCGCCAACGCGGCAACATATACTATCACAGCCAACCGTTATCACTGGCCCGTCTATATCAAATAATTCCGGAGGCAATTTCAAAAGTTGGGTCTTCACGGGAATTTGCGGGGAAATCAGAGCGAGATCGATCAGAACCCGCCGTCAGTCAAGCGGCAATCCGGCATAACCGCTCCCCTGGGGG
>CAZPWP010000157.1:0-5877 GCA_964590295.1 uncultured Victivallis sp. | reverse complement strand
CGAAGAGGCGGGCGTCGACATCTGGCTGGACACCCTCTTCTGCGCGGTCGAGCGCGACAACGGCGGAATCGCCGCCGTCGAAGTGGAGAACAAGAGCGGCCGGCTCCGCATCGAGGCGAAGTGTTTCATCGACGCCACCGGCGACGCCGACCTCGCCCGCCGGGCGGGAGCCTCCTTCCGGACCGACGACAACTGCCTCGCCACGTGGATGCTCGAATACAATGAAAAACGGCAGAAACGCGACCCCTTCCACAACATTCCGCTGGGGCTGTTCGGCTCGAATGTGACAAGGGAGTTCACGCCGATCCCCGGCCGGGCGGATATGCTCCACGATGTGGAGATCCCGGAGGGGGAGGATCGGGAGAAGCTCTATTTTCACGGCATTTCCGGAAAATCGGTTTCGGAGTTCGTGCTCAAGAGCCACCGGGTGATTCGCGACCACTACCGCGAAGCGTACGCAAGCGGCGAAGCGGACCGCGACTCGCTCTTCCCGGTGAAACTGCCGCTGATGCCGCTCTTCCGCAAGATCTGTTCGATTCAGGGGGACCGGACGATGGAGAATCGGCAATACAACCGGGAGGAATCCGATTCGATCGGCATGATCGCCGGGATTTCCGGCCCGGGGATCATCTGGGAGGTGCCGTTCGGCACGATGATTCCGAAGGAGCACATCGGCTCTCTGCTGGTGACGGGCCGTTCGGTTTCGGCAGTCGGCGACGCCTGGGACGCCGCCCGGCTGATTCCGGCGGTGGCGATGACCGGGCAGGTGTGCGGACTTGCCGCCGCGATGCAGATCGAACGGAAATGCGAGGCGTGGGAGCTCGATCTCGACGCGCTGCGCAAGGCGCTCGGCTACCCCTGCCATATCGCCGACCTCGACTGACGCGCCGGCGAAACGGAAAGACGCGCCCGGCACGAAACCCCGCGCCGGGCGCGGTTTTTCCTGTCGCTTCCGCTTCAGAGCGGGAAAGGAAACTCCGTGCGATCGTATTGCAATTCGCCGATCCCGGGAGCCGATCTTGTTGAAATCGGCTCGAAAATAAGGCGATCCGCCGCCGAATTCAGAGGAAAATTCCGCAGATCCGCAGCAGCAGCGCCGCGATGAGCGCCGCCGCCGGAATCCCGGGCAGCAGAATTCCGAGCCCGCAGAAAAGCAACGCCCCCGCCAGCATCCCCGCCCCGGACCAGAACACGCTCTCCGGCGATGCGGAACGCAACTCCGGCCGGGCGGAAATCCGGCTCCGGACCATCCCCGCGGCCAGCGCGGCGCAGATCACCGCCACGGGATACCCCGGTTCAAACAGAAAGATCCGCCACGGCAGCAGCAGCGAAAAAGGCAGCAGCGCCGCCGCGCCGACGAAACACCGTTCCGCCCGATGCCGCAACACCGAGTCGAACAGCAGAAATCCGGTTGCGGCACAAAGCAGCAGCGCCGGAATTCCGGTGAAGAGTTCGCGACGGTCGAACCACTGCCAGACCGCGAGCAGGACGAGAGCGAAGAAGGCGCCGTTTTCGGTGAGCAGCACCCGGGCGCGACCTTCGCCGCTGCGGCAGCAGAAGATCCGGAGCAGCAGCCATGCCACGGGAAGAATCCCCGGCAGCGGGCGCGCGATTCCGGCGGAAAGGCGGAATCCGTTCTCCGGCGGAGACGAGACCGTCCGGGAATTCACGCCGCGCTGTATGCCCGAACGCCCCTCCTCGGCCGCGGCGTACAACGCGGCGAAGATGCCGGGCGGCATGAAGAGGTTGTCCTCGTTGAACGTCCGCTGATACCCCTGCAGCCGCCGGTCGAGCACGCCGATGTCGGCGGTCAATCCGGCATCGCGCGAGGCGGCGAGAAAATGCCCGCCGCTGCCCGGGAGTTCCGCGACATGCATCCCGCCGGGGAGGAGCGTCCGGAACGCGGCCGGCAGCACCAGCACACCCCGTTTCGGATCGAGCCGTTCGAGCGCGGCCTCGACGAAGGCGGCCAGCGAGGCGGCGGAAACCGGCGGCAGATTCTCCAGATAGATGAGATCGTACCGGGCGGTCAGCGTCGGCAGGACTCGCCCCGGACGCCCTTCGTAGGAGTTCACCTTGAGGGAAGCGTCGCCGAAGCAGGCGGCGGCACGCGGCCAGATGCAGTCCACGCTCGACACGTAGGGCAGCGCCGCCCAGACCGCGGGCAGCGGAGAGTGAAGATCGGAGACGAAGAGAAAGGACATCCCTTCGCCTTCCGCCGGCATCAGCGAAGCGGGCAGCGCGGGCGCGATCGAAACCTCGCTTCGCCGCTGCGGCCCGCTCAGGTAGCTCCGCGCGGAATAGATCGGCGCGAAGAGGAACACCGCCACCGGCAGCAGCAGAACCGGCAGGATCCGCTGCGGCCCGCGCAGCGGCAGCGCCCAGACCACCGCGAGCAGAAACGGCGGCAGCAGCAGAAGCCCCGGCACATGTCCCCCCCGGAAGCAGAAGAGGTCCGCCGCGAATCCGACGGCAAATCCGGCGCCGCAGGCGGCGCGGAGCGGTGCGCCGGCGGGACCGGCCGGGAGCGAAGCGAGAAATCCGCCGGCAAGCAACGCCGCCCCTGCGGAGCGGATCCACTCCCCGGGCAGCAGCATCAGAAGCAGTTCCAGCCCGAAGACGCCCCAGAGCGGGAGCCGGTCCCGCGCGATGTGTTTCACGGCGAGCGCCCCGACGGCGGCGCCGCCCCCCCAGAGCGCGGGGACCGGCCAGAAGGAGAGGTTCCAGCCGGAGACGGCGGCGCCGGCGGTCAGCGACCACGCCTCGGACGCGCCGAAGAACGCGCCGCCGGAGAGGGCGACGAAAAAGAGGCTTTTCCGGTTGAACGATGCGCTGTTTTCGACCGGCTGATCCAATTGCAACTGCCCCTTTCCATGAATATCGTATTGAAATATATCCCGGAAAGTGCAAAAAATCCACCATTTCCGATTGCTATTTTGCCGCAACGTGGCTATTTTACCGCTGTACAGCCCGAAAAACAGAGGAGCAAAACGCGATGAAAGCTGAAGATTTCCGGATTCCGACCCTCGGCCCCGCGACGATCGCGTCGCCGCCCGGGAGCGCAGGAAGATCGGTCTCGACAGTCCGCTCCGGACCGGCGCCAAGGCAGCTGCTGTTTTCTGAACTTCCACACACGAAAGGCTTTTCCCATGATCGACCCGCTTAGAAAGATCGCCGAAACTATCGACCGCCTGCTGGCGGAGGATCCGTTCCCGTTCTCCATCCGGCCGGACTATCTCGCGGAGGCGGTCCGCGCCTACCCGGTCCGCGGCGGCAAACGGCTGCGCCCGGCGCTGCTGATCTGGAGCTGCGGCCTTCTGGGCGGCGACGAGGAGAAGGCGTTCTATCCGGCCGCCGCCGTCGAGGTCTGGCACAACTGGACGCTCGTCCATGACGACATCATCGATCGGGACGACACCCGGCGCGGCATGCCCACCGCGCACGTGCAGCTCGCCTCGGTGATGCGGGAACGCTTCCGCCTCCCGCGGGAGGAGGCGGTCCGTGCCGGGCGGGACTTCGCCATTCTCGCCGGCGACCTTCAGCAGGGGTGGGCCAACGACCTGCTGCTGCGGTCGGCCGAACACGGCGTCCCCGCCGACGTGGCGGTGGCGCTGTCGCGCAACCTCCAGAAGCTGGCCAATCGCGAACTCATCTGCGGCGAGGCGCTCGACATCGAGTTCTCGCTGCGCGACCTCGCCGAACTGCATCCGGATTCGCTCCGCCGGATGCTCTCCGGCAAAACCAGCGCCCTGCTCGAATTCTGTACCGAATCCGGCGGCATGATCGCGCTGGAGACGTGCGATCCGGAACGGGAGGAGATCGTCCGGCTCGGCGAATTCGCCCACGCCGCGGGGATCGCCTTCCAGCTGCGCGACGACTATCTGGGGATCTTCGGCGACTTTCAGTCGCTCGGCAAGCCGCTCGGCAACGACCTGCGGGAAGGCAAGGCGACGGTCCTGCTGCTGGAGACGATGCGCATGGCGAACGCCGCCGACCGCGAAGAGCTGCGGAGCCTGATCGGGCTGCGGGAGTACTCCGCCGAAACGCTGAACCGGGTCCGCCGGATCGTACGCGATTCGGGCGCCGCCGCCGCCACCGCCGCCGAAGCGGCTCAGCTCGCGGAGCAGGCGAAGAACATTCTGCGCGGCTTCCCGGACACCCCCTGCCGCCAGCACATGCTCGATCTGGTCAACTTCCTGATCACCCGCGAACGGTGAATTCCGGCGGAGGGGGGGACAAATTGTCCCCTTCCGCCCGCCGCCGCGCCGAAATGACACACGCCGAAGGATTTCACGGAGAATTTTCCCCCGTGATTCAGACTTGGCACGCCCCTTGCTGTTCTTTCCAGACGAAGAGCCGGTGCAACCCGGAAACAGGAATTTACAAGGAGGTGAGATGATGAATATGATGGCAAGATGGAATCACGGAGACGGTCTGATCCCGTTCTCTCTGCGCGGCATGGATGATCTCTTTCACGCCATGTTCGATCGGATGAACGCCGATCTCAGCCCGGAACTCATGTTCGACAACGGCGGCGCGCCGCGGCTGGAGATGGAGGTGGGCGAAACCGCCGTCACCGCGAAGCTCCCGATCGCCGGCTGCCGTCCGGAGGAGATCGACGTCGAAGTGGTCGGCGACAACCTGACCATCCGCGCCGCCCGGCGGCGGGAGGCGCCGGAGGAGGAGAACGCCCGCTATCTCCGGCGCGAACGCTCCTGTGAGGCGTACGAGGAGAGCGTCAAGCTCCCGGTCCGCGTCAAGGGCGGCGAAACGAAAGCGGAGTACGTCGACGGAGTTCTGACCGTCACGCTCCCCCGCGAGGAGGCGTCCAGGCCCCGCACCCATGTGGTCAAGGTGAAGTAACGCAAGCGATGGAACAAGGAGGTACGATTATGAGTGACGATGTCATGAAGGCGATGGACGGCGAACTCCACGAGGAGACGATGGAGATCATGCCGCTGGTGGATATTCTCGACGGCGGCGACGGTGTGACGATGTGGTTCGAAGTGCCCGGTGCGAATTCGAAGAGCGTCAACATCGAAGTCAAGGAGGGCGTGATGACCATGACCGCGGCGAGCGCGCTCCGTCGCAACGGGAGGAAACTGGTGTTCAAACGGGTGTTCCAGCTCGCCGACAGTGTCGATGTCGAGAAGATCACCGCGAAGACCCAGGATGGTGTCCTGACGCTGAACATTCCGAAGTCGGAAAGCGCCAGCGTGCACAAAATCAAGGTCAACTGACGCACGGTGCGTCAAACTCCCCGGGAAATCCGGCAGGGAGCCGTTCCCTGCCGGATTCTTTCCCTTCCGGCAGGAACCGTCGAAGAACCACCGTTTTTTTTGATTTTTTCTGAGATTTTCGGTTTGCAAAAAGGATTTTTTGAGGTACAGTATAGGAGATCGCAAACGGGAGACGGTTGCAAGGCCGGCTCCTGGGAGCGACGGTTGTTGAAAAAAGCCGACGTGGCGGAATGGCAGACGCGCTAGGTTCAGGTCCTAGTTCCTTCACCGGAGTGAGGGTTCAACTCCCTCCGTCGGCACCAATATTGATTCCTGATGAATCAATACCAGTGGGACGCTGGCGGAAATGTCCGTATTGCGGGTATGGCATAACGGCTGTGCACCAGCCTTCCAAGCTGGTGAGACGGGTTCGACTCCCGTTACCCGCTCCAGACTGGTGGGATTCCCGAGTGGCCAAAGGGGGCAGACTGTAAATCTGCTAGCACCGCTTTCGATGGTTCGAATCCATCTCCCACCACCATTTAAAAATCAAGGACTTACAACAAAAAGCCGCAAGTCCTCTTTTTTTTGCCCTGTTTTCGCGTTTGCGCTCAGGTTTCCTTATGATTCTAAAAATAAGTGGATAAAAAGTGGATAT
>CAZPWP010000156.1:0-5898 GCA_964590295.1 uncultured Victivallis sp. | reverse complement strand
AACTTAAAATAAAGGGCAGATGCACCTCTGTCAAACAACACGTCCCATCACAAAACTTGGGACATTATCACTTTGTTACAGATCAATTCCTGCTTCATGTATCCTTCCAGATAACTGTTCGGCAAATGAAATCCATTTCCTTAAGCATGGCAAATGCCTCTCCCAATCCCTGCCGGAAGCGAATCTGCATCGACGAGGTGGAAGCCGCCCAGTTGCGGAGTGCCATATCAAAATTACAAATGGTGTTTGCGCCTGGCGTATCGGGGTAGAATTTGCCGGATATATTCAAATCCCGAAAGATTTCCACTACGGAGTAGCCGCACCCCCTTGCCAACTGCTGGCAATTTTTCACCTGCTGTTCCACACTTGCAGAGGCATCATCATCTCCCGACGACTGGCGAGCGTAGATAATCGCCTTCACTTCCTTTCTCATCGCTTCACAACCTTTCTTGTGTTTCGGCGCTGGAAACTGAACCATCATGGTCTGTCCCCGTGCGCCTGTTCCACCTTTCTATGAAGCGTTGAGAAATTTTCCGGAATTTTTTCAGGGCTTTTTATGCCGTTTTTCGAGCTTTCAGACAAGAAAACACTGTTTGATGAACATAATATTATCTTCGTATGTAGCTAGTTATGAATTTTTATTTTTTGCAAAAAAAATTCCCCGACAGAGAATTTACCCTGTCGGGAAGCGCAGACAAAAGGAGGAGAAATTTATATCAGAAAAAAGTTATGCCGCACGACGGTATGATTTGTTTATGACCCCACAGCCTTCTGGATCGTTCACGAAGTAGATGTGCATCTCGGGATTTTCGTAGCAGATGCAGCCCATCTTTTCATGGCGGGCGTGTGCGGCTTCATAATCATCGACTTTGAATGCCAGATGAAATTCGTTGTCGCCGAGATTGTACGGCTCCTTGCGGTCGCGGAGCAACGTCAGTTCCAGTTGGTGAGAGCTGTTCCCGTCCTCCGGATAGACGATGATGAAGCTCCCGTCCTTCGCTCAATCCGCCGCACTTCGTGCATGTCAAAAGCGTCACGATAGAATTTCAGGCTCTTCCCAAGGTCAAGCACGTTGAAGTTGTTGTGGACCATTCGGAATTTCATCGCAATACCCCCTCTTCTCTGCACTGGATTGAATCACTCTCCCGGAAATGACGGAATTTCCCGCCATTTCCGGATAAGCAACGGACCGAATCCGTTATTTCGCGGCATCGGCAAAAGTCTGGAAGTTGCTCTGCCAGAAGCCCGCCGGTGCAAGTTTCGCCGTCTCTCCATCCAACTGACGGTTCATCAGACGGAACCAGAATTCCGGATTCTTCAGCTTCAGTTTCTGCTCCAGCCGCGAGAAGAACTGCCGCCGCACCCGCGCATCATCCAGCGTGAACGCTTCGGCTTTGCTGCCGGGGCGACGGCACAACAGCTCGCCGGGACGAATCGAAATTACATCCACCAGCTCGCGGCTGGCCAGCTCCAGAGTGAAACTGTTCTTCTCACTCACCAATTCCAGCGTGCTCACGAAATTCCGGAAGTTCGCCGCCTCCTTCGGCAGCTCCTGTCGCATCGCCCGGAACGTATTCAGCAACGCTTTCTCCTCCCGGGAATCCACCGCCGACGGCGCGATGAATTCCGACATGCTCTGCACCGCGGACTTCAACGCCGCATCTTCACCTCCCAATCCCGCTTTGAAAAACCCGGCAACCAGCGGCGGATAGTATTTCACCAGCTCCGCCTTCAACTCGGCAAGCCGGGTGGCAAACTGACGCTTCTGCTCCTCCGTCTGGCGCTTCTGTTCTTCCGCCTGCTCGCGCAGAAGCCGCGCCTGCTCCTCCCGGAGGCGGCGCGCTTCCGCTTCCGCCTCCGCCCGCTTCCGCTTCGCCTCGTCCGATGCCTCGCGCCGTTCGGCAATCTCCTTTAAATGGCGCTCCCGGGCCGCTGCCCGCGCCGGAGCGGCACGATGCATTTCATCCAACCGCCCGTACACCTCCAGCATCGTCCGGAGCGCATTGCGCTCCTCCGCCGTCTGCGGCTGCGGGAAACAGGTGAAGAATTCATCTCCCGCCGCAAGCTGCCCATCCCGGTCATCCGGCCGGTTCCGCACCTGCGTCAGGAATTTCTCGATTCCATCAAGATATGCCTGCCGGGTGGTCGGCTTCGGCGGCGCAACCGGTGCCGGTTTCTTTTCCTCCGGTGCCGTTTTTTCCGCCTTCTCCGCCTTTGCCCGGGCGGCAAACCACTCCGCCATCGGTTTTCCATACGGCTTCAACGACTCAGGCAGTTTATCGCCTTTCGCCAGAAATACAAACGTCCCTCCCAGCCCGAGAACCACCACCAGCACGATCCCGACGACCAGCAGAATCAGTTTCATTCTGGATGAAAGCCGGCGCCGCCGCGGCTCCTCCGGCGTCGCTACCGGTTCCGCCGCCATCTCCGGTCGCGGAATGTTCTCCGCCATCATCTCCGCGGATTTCGCTTCGGAGGCCTCCGGCGTCGGAACCTTTTCTCCTTCCGGCGTGGGCGCCTCCGTCACATTTCCGTCACTTTTCTCCGCAACTTCCGTTGGAGAAAGTGGTTGCTGTACTGCCGCCGAAGCCGTCATCTTCGGCGCCGCCGCCTTCGCCGCCGGCGGCAGTTTGAACGTCGGAACCGCCGGTTTTTTTCCGAATTTCAGATTCAGCGTCGGCACGTTCGGCCCAGCCGGGCGGTAGTTGCGCATGAATATGTCAAGCGCCTTCATGAGCGGCGTCGGCGTCTGGTAACGCTCTTCGATGTTGCGCGCCATCATCTTCATGATGATCGTGTTGAGTTCGTCCGGGACCTCCGGATTCACCTCCTTCGGCGGCATCAGATTTCCAGCCACGTGCATCCGGGCGATCTCCTCGGCTGTATCTGCCACGTAGGGAAACCGGCCGGTCACGAACTGATAGAGCGTCGCCCCCAGGCTGTAGATGTCGCTGCGCACATCGGTCGGAACGCCGGTGAGCTGTTCCGGACTGATGTACTGCGGAGTTCCCATCACCTCATCGCCGACCTCCTCATCGCGGTTCTCATTGCCGGCCACTCGGGCGAGACCGAGGTCGGCCAGCTTGGCGAATCCGTTGGCGTCGAGCATGATGTTGTCCGGCTTGATGTCCTGGTGCACCAGCTTCTGTTCGTGCCATGCCGCGTCGAGCGCGCTGGCGACTTCGCGAACCACCTTCGCCGCCTGCATGAAATCGAGCTTCTTCTCCCGCTGGAGGATCTGCTTGAAGGTCTCCCCGCGCACATATTCCATTGCGAAGTAGAAGGTGCCGTTCTCCTCGCCGACCGCGTAGGCCTGCACGATGTTCGGATGGTTGATCTTGCCCGCCGCGCGCGCCTCGCGGAAGAGACTCTCGACATACTCCTTGTCGTTGAGGAAACGGTCCTGCAGCACCTTGAGCGCCACCGGACGGTCCAGCGACAGCTGGCGGGCGAGGAACACCTCCCCCATTCCGCCCTTGCTGATTGCCCGTTCGATCAGAAAATCCCCGATCACCGCGCCGGGAGAGGTATGGGTCTCCGGGAATTCCACCGCGGCACCGCACTTCGGGCAGGGGAGCTGCGTCCCGGATTCCGGCCGCTCCGCCTCGAAGACGTTCTTGCATTTGTCACAATAAATTTTCATTGTTTCCATCGCTCCGGCTGCTCTCTTTTCTCTCTTCTATCTCTTCTATCTCGGAATGTAACCCGCTCCCCGGAAATACAATCCCTGGTCAGAAAAAGTAGCGGAGGATCGCCTCTTTGCGCAACTCTTCCAGATAACGGGCTCTGCTCTTTTCCCGCAGCTCCGCCTCCATGCGGGCGCGGATCTCCGGCGCCTGCCGGTGGAAATCCGACTGCTCCTCCGCCGAAAGAGCGATCATCTTGAGGAAGAAGATCCCCTCCTCCGTCCGCACCGGTCCGTAGATCCGCCCCGGCGCCGGGTCCGTTATCGCGGCAGCGAATTCCGGACGGAGCCGCCGCCGTTCAATCCGCCCGAGATTGCCGCCGTTCTCCGCGCCGGGCCCGGCGGAATAGAGCCGCGCCAGTTCGGCAAACCGGTCGGGATCGGCTTTCAGCGCCTCGCCAACCTTCGCCGCCGTCGCCTCCAGTTCAGACGAATCCTTCGGCAGCAGGATCATCCCCAATTCCAGACTCTCCGGTCGGATGAACTCCGCCCGGTGCTTCTGAAAATATTCGTAGACCTCCCGCGGCGTAATGTTCTGCGCCACCAGATAGCGGCGGTAGATCATCAGCTGGACGATCATGTTTTCCTCCACCTGCTGCCGGAGCTTCTCAATCGAACTGCCCGCCTGCCGCGCCTGCCGGATGAACTCCGCCCGTGAACGGTAGCCCATCCGCTCGGCGACGTTGTCCAGCTCCTCCTCAATCTGCTGATTGGGAATCTCGAACGGCTGGCGGCGGTAATCCGCGATCACCAGCTTGCGGTCGATGAGGTCATCCACCGCCTTGCGTCGGATCGACCGGATCGCCTCGTAAAGCTGGTCGCCGGAGTAGGCCGCGCAGGCCTGGTACTCCTGCTGGCGGGTGGCCGGCAGGATATCCTCCAGACTGACCGGATCGCCGTTGACCGAAGCGAGGACGGAGTTGATCTGCAGCTTGTCATCCGGCCGCAGCTTGTCACCCGCCGCAGAGACCGAAAGCACCGCACAGACCAGAAGCAGTAAATAGTTCCATCTGATTTTCATGCCGTCACCGGAGAGCTGATTCTCTTTCCTTAAAACGGCAATATAGCACGTTTTTCCGCCGAACTCAAGCCCGTCGCGGAAAATTCCGGCTTCAAATCAGCAACATACAGTCGCCGTAACTGTAGAAGCGCATCTTCGCCTCGATCGCCGCCGCGTATGCGGCCAGCACCTTTTCGCGGTCGCAGAAGCAGGAAACCAGCATCAGCAGCGTACTCTTCGGCAGATGGAAGTTGGTGAGCAGCATATCCACCGCTCGGATCTTCCGCGGCGGGTAGAGGAAGATTTCCGTCCTCCCGTGCCCCGGCGAAACGGTTCCATCCTCCGCAGTGCAGCTCTCGAGCACCCGTACCGTGGTGGTGCCGACCGCCAGCACCCGCTTCCCGGCGCGGCGGGTCGCGTTGACCAGCTCCGCCGTCGCCGGTGTGAGGAAGTACTTCTCGGAGTGCATCCGATGCTCCTCGACGTTCTCCACCGAGACCGGTTTGAAGGTGCCCGGGCCGACGTGGAGTGTCACCGCCGCTTCACGCACCCCCTTCGCGGAAATTTCCGCGAGGATCTCCGGCGTGAAGTGCAGCCCCGCCGTCGGCGCCGCCACCGCGCCCGTCTTTTCAGCGTAGACGGTCTGGTAGCGCTCGGAGTCGGCGGTTTCGTCCCCGCGCGAAATGTAGGGCGGCAGCGGAATGTGTCCGTAACGCATCTGCAACCGGTCGGAATCGGCGCAGGAGAACGCCACACGGAACGATCCGTCCTCATTTCTCCCCTCGACGGTGAAACTGTCCCCGTCGGCATTGAGTTCGCCGGAGTGGTCGAGCAGCACCGCGCGGGTACCGCAATGCGCCCGGCGGCCGGGACGGAGCAGCACATTCCACCGCCGCTGCTCCGGATCGAGCGCATCGACCAGCAGCAGTTCGAATTTCGCCCCGGCCGGATCCCCGTCCCGCCGGGCGAACATCCGGCCGCGCAGCACCCGGGTGTCGTTGTAGATCAGCGCATCCCCGGCGGTGAGGTAGTCGCGGATCGCCGGAAACGGGAGAATTTCAAACTCCCCGCTGCGGCGGTCAAGCACCATCATCCGGGAGCCGTCGCGCCGCTCGGTTGGATACTGGGCGACCAGCTCCTCCGGGAGCGTGTAATCGAAAAGCGAAGCGCTGAGCATGATCCTATCCTCTGCCGCCCCGCATCTCCTCGCGCG
>CAZPWP010000155.1:0-5929 GCA_964590295.1 uncultured Victivallis sp. | reverse complement strand
TCGAATTAGTTTTCGGACGTCTTCTTGACGGTGCGGATGTCGAGACCGAGGCTCTGCATCTCCTTCAACAGCACGTTGAAGGACTCCGGCCGACCGGCTTCCAGCACATTCTGCCCTTTGACGATGGATTCGTAGATCCGGGCGCGCCCGGTCACATCGTCCGACTTCACAGTCAGCATCTCCTGCAGATTGTAGGCGGCGCCGTACGCTTCGAGCGCCCACACCTCCATTTCACCGAACCGCTGACCGCCGTGCTGCGCCTTGCCGCCCAGCGGCTGCTGTGTCACCAGCGAGTAGGGGCCGACCGCGCGGGCGTGAATCTTGTTCGCCACCAGGTGGTCCAGCTTGAGCATGTACACCGTGCCCGTCGTACACATCCGCCTTGCCGTCGTAGACCCACTCGCCCGATTCGGTCTGCTTGAAGCCCCAGTGGTAGTCGTGGCCCGTCTTTTTGGTGAACGCCTCGTTGCCCTGTTTCATCAGCTCGATGATCTCCTTCTCGCTGATGCCGTCGAACACCGGAGTCGCCGCCTTGATGCCGAGCATCTTCGCCGCCCAGCCGAGGTGGGTTTCCTGCACCTGCCCGATGTTCATGCGGCTCGGCACGCCGAGTGGGTTCAGCACGATGTCCACCGGAGTACCGTCCTCGAGGAACGGCATATCTTCGACCGGGACGATCCGCGAGACGATACCCTTGTTTCCGTGGCGGCCGGCCATCTTGTCGCCGACCTGCAACTTGCGCTTGCAGCCGACGTAGACCTTGACCCGCTTGATCACGCCGTTCTCTCCGTTCTCGGCGGCATCGAGATTGTCCACCATCCGGCGATAGCGCTCCTCGTTCTCCTGGAACTGTGGAATAAATCCGTCGATGATCTCGGTCAGCGTCTTCTTGAGCTCGCAGTCCTCCATGCTCCAGCAGTCGTAGTGGGTCGCCAGCTTCTGAATCGAACTCTTGGTCACCTTGCGGTTCGAACTGATCAGCACCGCGTTTTCACGCGACGGCGACATGTCGAAGATCGGATACGACAGCTTGACGCCGAGCATCACATCCGACAGCCGCGCGGTGAGGTCCTCGATCAGCCCGTTGTAGACGTCGCGGTAGTCGTTCCGCATCATCTTCTCCTGCTGCCGGACCTCGGTCTTGGTCATGTTCGCCCGGGCCGCGTCCTTGGCGTACTCGATGCGGATATCCATGACGATGCCGCCCTTGCCGCTGGAAACCATCAGGCTCGAGTCCTTGACGTCGGCCGCCTTCTCACCGAAGATGGCGCGCAGCAGCCGCTCTTCCGGAGCCAGCTCGGTCTCGCTCTTCGGCGTGATCTTGCCGACCAGAATGTCGCCGGGCTTCACTTCGGCGCCCTCGTAGACGACGCCACGGCTGTCGAGGTTGCGCAGCGCATCCTCGCTCACATTCGGAATGTCGCGGGTGATCTCCTCCGGTCCGAGCTTGGTCTCGCGGCTGGTGATCTCGAACTCATCGACGTGGATGCTGGTGTAGACATCCTCTTTCACCAGCCGCTCGCTGACGATGATCGCGTCTTCGAAGTTGTACCCGCACCACGGCATGAACGCCACCAGCACGTTGCGCCCGAGGGCGAGCTCCCCGCCCTGGGTCGCGGCGCCGTCCGCCAGCACGTCGCCCTTGTGGACGACATCACCGCGCGAAACGATCGGCCGCTGGTTGACGCAGGTTCCGGCGTTGCTGCGCAGGTATTTGTAGAGCCGGTAGTTCTGATAGCTGTTCTTATCGGCATCCGCCGCGGGCAGTTTGCCGTCCGCCGTGACGAGGACGTGGTTGGAAGAGACCTCCGCCACGATACCGTCCTCCTTCGCCACCACCACCGCGCGGGAGTCGCGGGCGATCCGCGCCTCCAGACCGGTGCCGACGTAGGGGGATTCCGGCATCAGCAGCGGCACCGCCTGGCGCTGCATGTTCGAACCCATCAGCGCGCGGTTCGCGTCGTCATGCTCCAGGAAGGGAATGATGCCCGCGGCGGCGCTGACCAGCTGCTTCGGCGAAACGTCCATGTACTGGACCTCTTCACGCGGATGCTCGCCGGACTCCCCGTGGAAGCGGCTCATGATCATCGGCCGCACGAAGCGGTTGTTCTCGTCGAGCAGCGCGTTGGCCTGCGCGATGACGAACTGCTCCTCCTTGTCCGCGGTCAGGTAGTCGATCTGGTCGGTCACCTGCCCGTCCACCACCTTGCGGTAGGGGGTCTCCAGAAATCCGTACTCGTCGATGATCGCGTAGAGCGACATTGAACTGATCAGACCGATGTTCGGACCTTCCGGCGTCTCGATCGGACAGATCCGGCCGTAGTGGCTGGAGTGCACGTCGCGCACCTCGAATCCGGCGCGATCGCGGGAAAGTCCGCCGGGCCCCAGCGCGGAGAGACGGCGCTTGTTGGTGAGCTCGCTCAGCGGGTTGGTCTGATCCATGAACTGCGACAGCTGACTGCGGGCGAAGAAGTCGCGGATCACTCCGGCGAACGCCTTCGGATTAATCAGCTTCGACGGCGTCACGTTCTGCTCGTCGAAGGTCATCCGCTCGCGGATCAGCCGCTCGGTACGCAGCAGTCCGGCCCGGCACTGATTCTGCAGCAGCTCGCCGACGGTGCGGACACGCCGCGCACCGAGGTGGTCGATGTCGTCCACCTGCCCGCCGACGTGGCGCAGCTTGATCAGCAGCTTGGTCGCCGCCATCAGGTCCTTCGGATCGAGCGTGCGCAGCGTCAGCGGAATATCCTGCTTGAGCCGCTCGTTGAGTTTGTAGCGGCCGACCGCGCCGAGATCATAGCGGCGGTTATCGAAGAAGAGCCGCTTGATCAACAGCTTGGCGTTGTTGATGTTCGGCGGATCGCCGGGACGCATGCGCCGGTAGATCTCCTTGAGGGCATCCTCCTCGTTGCGGGCGGGATCCTTGCGCAGGCAGCCGATGAGATAGTTGTCCCCCTCGGCGATGTAGGCGAGCTCCACCTCGCGGATTCCCGCATCGACCAGCTGCTTGAGGTGGTTCTCGGTGAGCTGGACCAGTTCGTCGATCACCAGCACGTCATCCTCGGTGGTGATGTCATCGACCGTGTAGTAACCGGAAAGGTCCTTCAGCTTGAGCAGCGACGAAACCGAATGCTTTTTCACTTCGTAGCACTCGGCGAGGATGTCGCGGTTGGTCGGATACCCAATCGCACGGAGGAAGGTCGTGATGTAGAATTTCCGGCGGCGGCGGCGGCGGTCCAGATAGATGTAGATGTAGTCGTTGATGTCGAACTGCACATCCATCCAGGAGCCGCGGTCGGGAATGATCCGGTAGGAGTAGAGCGTCCGCCCGGAGGTGTGCCGGGTCTTTTCGAAACAGATGCCCGGTGAACGGTGCAGCTGGCTGATGATGACGCGCTCGGCGCCGTTGATGACGAAAGTGCCCTGCTCGGTCATGATCGGAATGTCGCCCATGTAGACCCGCTCCGGCACCTCGGCGCCGTTGACCTTCAGCAGAAAATCCACATAGAGAGGCGCGTCATAGATCTTGCCGTCCTTGATGCAGTCGACGACGTCGCCTTTCTGGTCGCTCGCCGCGCCGATCTCATAGGAGACGAACTCGAGCGACATCTGCTTGTCGAAGCTCTCGATCGGGAAGATCTCGTTGAACACCTCCTGGAGCCCCTGATTCTTCCGCTCCGCCGGCGGCACGTCGCGCTGGAGGAAATCGCGGTAGGAGTCAACCTGGAGGCCGATCAGGTCCGGCACTTCGAGAACGTCCCGGAGTTTCCCAAAATTAATTCGTTTCGTCATACTCTGCTCGTTTCTGGTTGGTATGTTGAACTATGTAAAAATTTTTCCAAAAAAATTCCGGCGGCTCACTGCAAAATCCGCCGCTTTCTGCGGAAAACTCAATGGTCAGGAGACAAAAGAACCGACCTGTCGACAAAAAGCCATATCGACAGTTCGGAAATCCGAATCAAATTCGTAAAATTTTCAGGAATCCGGGGCACGGCAAAATACCACACCGCCCCCGGGTCGACCGCACTTCCCCTCCGACAAAAAACCACATCGGAACGAAACGGGCCAAAATGCGCACTTCCATGCGCGGAGTCCGGAAACAGACAACGGTGGGAACGCATTTCCACGCGCTCCCGCCGTTGCCGGAACAGGCCGGATTACTTGACTTCGACCTTGGCGCCGGCCGCTTCGAGCTGGGCCTTGATCTTCTCGGCTTCTTCCTTCGGAGCAGCCTCTTTGACCGCCTTCGGGGCGGCCTCGACGAGGTCCTTCGCTTCCTTCAGGCCGAGACCGGTGATCGCACGGACTTCCTTGATGATGGCAACCTTCTTGGCGGCATCGAAACCGGCCAGGATGACATCGAACTCGGTCTTCTCCTCAGCCGGAGCGGCAGCGGCGGCAGCAGCCGGAGCAGCGGCAACCGCGACCGGAGCGGCGGCGCTCACGCCCAGACGCTCTTCCAGAGTCTTGACCAGCTTGGACAGCTCCAGGACGGTCAGGTTCTCGACATAGGAGACGAACTCTTCCATTTTGTTTTCTTCCGACATCTTAAATGCCTCCATTCGTAACTTTAGTTCACTTACTGTTTTTCAACTTTGTCTTTATACGCATTGAGCACATTCAGGATGCTCGCAGCCTTGGCGTTGAGAACGCTGACCAGGTTCCGGGACGGAGCCTGCAGCACTCCGAGCAGCATCGCCTGAAGCACAGGCTTCGACGGCAGTTCGGCCAGGCTGCCGATTTCGGCCTTGGAAAGAATCGCCCCATCCATGTAGCCGCCCTTGGCACCGAGCTTGGCGTTCTTCCTGCCGTATTCGACCAGCACCTTGGCAACCGTGCTGCAATCACCCTTGCCGGAAACCATCGCGGTCCCGAGCGTGAGGTCGATCTGGTCCAGACCGTCGATCTTGAGCAGCTCGCCCGCCTTCTTGATCAGCGTGTTCTTCAACACATGGCAGGTCGCATTCTGCGCCGCGAGCTGATTGCGAAGATCGGAAAGCTCCTTCACGGTGAGTCCCGAAAAAGAGACGAAATACACATAATCGGCTCCGCCGATCATCTCACTGATCTGCTTGACCAGAAATAGCTTTTCGTTTCTCATTCTTTGGACCTCGCCAGTTCCTTGACATTGATCTTGACTCCGGGAGTCATCGTCGCCGAAATCGTGCAGGAGAGGATGTAGGCTCCCTTCGCCGTCGTCGGTTTCGCCTTGAGCAGCGCCTCGACGATCACATCGAAGTTCTCCTTGAGCGCATCCGCCTCAAAGGACATCTTGCCGAACGGAACATGCACACAGGCGCCGCGGTCCGCGCGGAACTCCGCACGCCCCGCCTTCGCCTCGCGGACCGCCGTGCCGACCTGGTCGGTCACCGTGCCGGTCTTCGGGTTCGGCATCAGGCCGCGGGGACCGAGCTGACGGCCGAGGGGACGGACCAGACGCATCGCATCCGGCGTCGCAATCAGCATGTCGAAATCCTGCCAGCCGCCCTTGATCTTCTCGACGATATCCTCGTAACCGACGAAGTCCGCACCGGCATCCCGCGCATCCTGCGCCAGAGTACCGTCAGCGACCACCGCCACCCGGACCGTCTTACCGGTACCGCGGGGAAGCGCGACCGCACCGCGGACCGTCTGGTCGGACTTGCGCGGATCCACACCCAGCTTGAACGCCACTTCCGCCGTCTGATCGAACTTCACCCCGGGCATCCCCTTGAGCAGTGCGATCGCTTCCGCGACGGAATAACGCTTCTGAGCGTCATACCCGGCAAAATCCACCTGTTTCTTGTAAAGCTTGCTTCTACGCATCGACCACCTCGATTCCCATGCTGCGGGCGGTGCCTTCGATGATGCGCATGGCCGCTTCCTCGTCACGGGCGTTGATGTCTTCCTTCTTGATCTGAACGATTTCACGGATCTGCGCCCGGGTGAT
>CAZPWP010000154.1:0-5929 GCA_964590295.1 uncultured Victivallis sp. | reverse complement strand
CGGAGGTGGCGAGCACCACCAACGAGATGCTGCTCTTCCGGCACCTGCTCGACCGGAGTTCCGACCGGGAGTTCCGGGCGTTTCTGCTCGGCCACCTGGCCGACGAGATCCGCGGCACGATCTTTCGTCAGACGATGTTCGCCGAATTCGAACTTCTGGCGCACGAACTGGTCGAACAGGGCGTTCCGCTTTCCGCCGACCTGCTCAACGAAAAGTATGCCGAACTCAACGCTCTCTACTACGGTCCGGAGGTCGAAGCCGATCCGCTGATCGCGGTGGAGTGGGCGCAGATTCCGCACTTCTACTACAACTTCTACGTTTACAAGTACGCCACCGGCATGTCGGCGGCGATCCAGTTGGCGGAACGCCTCGCGTCGGGCGACCCCGCCGGGCGCGAAGCCTATTTCGGCTTCCTCAAGGCGGGCGATTCGAAGGATGTCCTCGATATCATGAAGGACGCGGGCGTCGATCTCTCAACCCCCGCGCCGGTCGAGGCGGCGCTCGGCTGCTTCCGTTCGACGGTGCGGCAGCTCCGCCGGGAACTGGGCCGCTGAGCCGGAAGGGAGGCCGATCGCATGGCAGAGAATTTTACCCGGTCGCTCCCGGCGCAGGCGGCAGCGCTCTCGGTGATCAACGCGGCCGGAGAGCACGGTTATTTCAAGGGGCCGCTGGTGGCCGACCCGGTGCTGGCGGAAGCGGAGAAGGAACTGTTTCTGGCGATGTTCCGGCAGCTCTCCGAACGCCATCGCCCCGGCGGCGGAGCGCTTAGCTCCGACGAGGTCTCCTCGCTCTTCACCTTCGTCTTCGCCCGTGCGGCGGAGGCGGTCACCAACATGGTCAACCGCCAGCCGAACAAGTTCGACATGCTCGGTATGTTCGACGGCAAGGTGCCGATCAGTGCCGACGAGCGGTTGATCGGCTGCTTCAAGAAGCTCGAACTGCCCGCCGATTGTGCCAGGGCCTACTGGGAGTGGTATCACGACGGCGCCGCCGCCAGGCAGCGGAGCGGAGTCGATCCGGTCCTGCCGCTCTTCGAGGCGCTCAAGTGGACCTTTCGAATCTCGTGTACCGTCGCGATCGAAAAACTTGAGGAGCTCGGCTTCCGGCTGTGACCGGAGAAGCCGCCGCCAGGAGGAAGAAGCCGGATGCGAAAACTACTGCGGAACCGTTCGGCGCTGTCGCTGAGTCTCGCCATCGTGCTGCTGGCGGCGCTCCCGGCGCTGCTGCTCCCGGCGGGCGCGGGCTGGATCACCGACAACGGCAACAAGTACATCATCATGCGCAGCCTCGCGGAGCAGGGCTCGACGGCGATCGCTCATCCGGCGGCGGAACTCGATCCGGAAGGAAGATTTTTCCCGGACGGCGGGTTCCATTTCCGGCGGTTCAACGGGGAGATGCGTTCGATCTATCCGGAGTACTTCCCGGCGCTGACGCTGCCGTTCTACCGGCTCTTCGGGGAACGCGGCGTGCTGTTTCTCCCCACGCTCGGCGCGATGGCGGCGGCACTGCTCTTCGGCCTCTGGCGGCGGCGGATGGCGGCGGGGCTGATCCTGCTCGCCGGGACGCCACTGCTCTTCTACGGCGCTACCTTCTGGGAGATGGCGCCGAGCGTCCTTTTCGCGCTGACGGCGGTGATGCTCGCGGTACGGAGGCGGCTGTTCTTCGCAGGGCTGGTGTTGGGGGCAGGGCTGATTCTGCGCGAAGAGATGTATTTTCTCGCGGCGGCGCTGGGGGCGGGGCTTCTCTTTGCGGACCGGCGGCGCCGGCGCGGCGTATTCCGGTTCGGGATCGGCTTTCTCGTCGCCGCACTGCCGCTGCTTCTCTGGCAGTACCTCTGTTTCGGACACCTGCTCGGACTGCACGGCGCGTTCTACTACACCCACAATCGGGTTGCGCCGCCGACGATCTGGGAGCAGTTTTCCGGCTGCCTCGAAGGGTGTTATCTCTACCTCTTCCAGTTCAACGCGGGCACCCCGGAATTCCGCTGGTATTATCCGGTGCTGTTTTCTCCGATGCTGCTGATGGCGTCGGCGGGGGCCGCGCCCGGCTTCGGCGCCTGGCGGAAGTTCAAACACGGCACGTTTGCGCTCGCGTCGGCGGCGTGGCTGATCCTCGTGGTGATGCTCTGGCGCAATCCGGCCCCGGCGCTGGCGGCGGGCGTGACGGTGGGGTTGTTCACCGGAACGCCGCTGCTGGCGGGATTTCTGCTGAACTGGCGTCCGCTGCTTCTGAGTGCGGAACGTTCCTCGCGGCTGCTGGCGGCGATGGCGATCGTCTATATTCTGCTGCTGCCGCCGCTGCTGACCCGGAGCGACATCGGCATCATCTGGGGACCGCGCCACTTTCTCTGCGTGATGCCGGTGCTGCTGCTGCTGGGTTTCGAAGGATGGCGCAAACAGCGCAATGCCCTGAACCGGCGGGAGTTCAGCGCGGGCGGTTCCGGCCGGGCGGTGCGGGGCGAAAGAGGTTTTCTGCTGATTCCGGCGGTCGCGCTGGGGTTCTCGCTTGCCTTTCAGCTCTTCGGGCTGTGGACGCTCTCCGGCGTGGCGGGGGAAACGGCACGCCTGACCGGACGACTGCGTTCGATGGCGCCGGAGGTGGTGATTTCAGACCTCTTCTTCCTGCCGGAACAGACGCCGCAGCTCTTCTTTGAGAAGCGGTGGCTCTTTGTCAAGAACGACGAGGCGGCGGCGGAACTCCCGGCACTTCTGGTGCGGCACGGGATCCGCGAGGCGGTGCTGGTGCTGTCGCCCCGCTTCCGGAATCTGAGCGACGAGGCGTTGCGCCGCCTGCTCACCGCGCTGCCGCTTGCGGCGGAGGCGGAACGGTTCCCGGCGCCGGTGAGCGGATTTCTCGAGCTGTTCCTGGGCAAAGTGCGTTTGCAATCGCCGTAACCTTCTGCTATATTGGGAAGAGACAGAAAAACACGCTCCCGGAACGGAGGGCTTACCATAAGGATTTCGGAGAAGAAAATGGATCAGATTTTCGCCGTCAGACTGGACAACGGCAGTACACTGGATATCAAGGCGGCGGAGGAGCTCGGGCTTCAGCCGCATGACCTCTGCGTCTTCCGGCGCGAATTCTACACCGATCTGGGGGAGATCCGGCGCGAGGTTCCGGCTCCGGCGAATCCGGGGGAGCTGCCGACGGCGCTCCGGAAGGCGGAGACCGCCGATCTGGCGACCGCCAATGAGAACGACGCCAAGGCGCGCTCGGCGATGCAGACGGCGCACCGGTTCGTCAACAGCCTCGGGCTGGAGATGAAGCTGTTGAACGCGCACTATTCGCTCGACGGGAAACTGGTGACGATCCAGTTCAGTGCCGACGGACGGGTGGACTTCCGCGAGCTGGTCAAGGAGCTGTCGCGGGCGCTCTGCACCCGGATCGAACTGCGCCAGATCGGCGTGCGCGACGAAACCGGAATCCACGGCGGCATTGCCGTCTGCGGCCAGCAGCTCTGCTGCTCCCGGTTCCTGAAGGAGTTCAATTCGATCAACGTCAAGATGGCCAAGGAGCAGGATCTTTCGCTGACTCCGGCGACGATTTCCGGCGTCTGCGGGCGGCTGAAGTGCTGTCTCAAATACGAGCATGAAGGCTACCAGGAGTTCGAGAAGGGGATGCCGCGGCGCGGCGAGTGGTGCGACACCCCGCAGGGGCGGGGCCGGATCACCGACCGCAATCTGCTCACCCGGCGGGTGTCGGTCACGCTGGAGAGCGGCAACGTCGTGCAGTTCGCCCGCGATGAGGTGACGGTGCAGCCGACTGAGCGGCGTCCCGGCGGCAACGCCCGGCGGAACCGCGACGGCGGCCGCCGGAACGGGCAGATCCTGCATCAGGGGCCCCGCAACGGCGAAGCGAAGAGGGAGGCTCCGTCGCAGAAAGGGAATTCCGACGCCGGTTCCGGAGCGGCGGAATGAGTTCGGTGTTTCCCGGCCTCGACCGATACTGCGCGCTCGATGCCGCCGGGTTTCTGCCCGGGGCGGGAGAGACGCCGGGAGAGTTTCTCGCACGGGTGGAGGCGAACCTCGACGCCCATCGGGAGTTCGAGGCGGAGCTTGCCGCCAGCGGCGAACTGACGGTTTTCGACGGGATCCGGGTGCGCACCGTCGACCGGATCCCGGCGGAGATCATTGCCGAGGCGGAGGAGGTGACCGGAAAACTCTACGATTTCCGGGTTCGCCATGTGCCGGGATTTTTTCTTTCTCGAGATGTCGGGCTGCTATGGGGAGGCTGTCTGATCGCCGATACCGAACTGCCGCTGTCGATCTTCCTGATCCGGGGCGCGTTCCGTACCCGGCAGCGGTGGCTCTTCTACAATCGCCGCGAACTGCTCGCCCACGAGCTCTGCCATTCGATGCGGCAGAGTCTGCATGAGATCACGCTGGAGGAGCATTTCGCCTATCAGACCAGTCCGAGCCGCCTGCGCCGCTATCTCGGGAACTGTTTCATCCGCGAGCGCGACGCGATCTGGTTCATCGTTCCGGCGCTGCTGCTGCTCTGTGCGCAGACGGCGCAGACCTTCTGGCTGCCGCGGCTGCCGGTCTGGCCCTTCTGGCCGATAGCGCTGGCTTATCCGGCGTTTCTGCTGCTGCGGAACATGCGGTCGCGGCGGCTGGTCAGCCGGGCGGCGCGGAAGCTCACCGGATTCGGTGTCGCACGCCCCGGCGCGGTGCTCTTCCGCTGCACCCGCGAGGAGATCCGGCAGCTGGGAGAACTCGCTTTGCGCGGGGAATTTGAAGATTTCGTCGACCGCCGGGCGGGCGGAGAGCTCCGCTGGGCGATCATCCGCCGTCGTTTTATTCAACCGGAACCGGGAGAAAACACCGATGAAACTTGCCGACCTGACCCGATTTCTTGACGAAGAACTCCATCTTGACCAGTACCGGAGCGACCACTCCAACAACGGTCTGCAGGTCGAAGGAGTGCCCGAAGTGCGTCGTGCCGCTTTCGCGGTGGACGGCTGCCTCGCAACCTTCGAACAGGCGGTCGAAGAGAAGGTGGAGTTTCTCTTCGTCCATCACGGATTGAGCTGGGGAGCCGAACCGCGCCGCTTCACCGGCGTCACCGCCGCCCGGCTGCGGACCCTCTTCTCCGCCGGAATCAGCCTCTACGCGGCACACCTGCCGCTGGACGCCAATCCGGTGTTCGGGAACAACGCCGAGCTCTGCCGGCTGGCCGGATTGATCGAAATCGATCCTTATTGCCTCTACGACGGGGTGATGATCGGGTGGATCGGGGACTTCCCGGCGCCGCGCCCGCTGCCGGAAATCTCCGCTCGGCTGGAGCGGGAACTGCAGACCCCGGCGCAGCTCTGCGGCGATCCGGGGAAGATGGTGTCGCGGGCGGCGGTCGTTTCCGGCGGCGGCGGAATGGACGCGCTCGAACAGGCGGCCGCTGCGGGCGCCGATCTGCTGATTACCGGCGAACTTACACACGTCATGTACCACTGCGCCCTCGAACTCGGGATGACGGTGCTCGCATTCGGCCACTACGCGACGGAGACGGTCGGTCCGCGGGCGCTGATGCGGCATGTCGGCGGAGCATTCCCGCTGGAACTCACCTTCATCGATCTGCCGACCGGCCTCTGAGTGCTGCGGCGGATCGTCGATCTAGCAGCACCGCTTTCGATGGTCTCATGCTACTAGTTGAAAGTCAGGTTGTTACAGCGGAATTGGTGTAATTCCTCTTTTTTGCCCGTTTCCGCGTTTGAGCTCAAGTTTTCTTGTGATTCTATGAATAACGTAAGCGCCCGGCCAGCCCCATGGCGAGGGGGGAGACGGGCAGACTGCCGAAGCGAAACAGGAGATGCGGGAGCCGGAGGGCCGGACGCCCTCCAGACCTCCCCGCCCGTGAGAAGACGGGACCGTGCTGCCAGCTTCTCCGCATGCGGCCCTCCGGGCCTTACATTGCCGGGCGGCGCCCGGCAACT
>CAZPWP010000153.1:0-5989 GCA_964590295.1 uncultured Victivallis sp. | reverse complement strand
AACCCGCCCGCCGGCGAGGCCGATCCGGAGATTGCGGAGCATCTTGACGGCGCGGACGACGGCCAGCGGTTTTTTCAGCGCTTCGGCGGTCTCTTCCGGACGGGCCATGACGAAGCAGTAGCGTTTGCGCAGCCGGTTGAGGCCGTGGGCCGCCATGTTGGCGCCGCAGAAGGAGTTCTGTTCCCACATCCTGCCCGGGCCGGGCTCCTCGGGGTTGGCGAGCAGAATGAAAGGAACGTCGAGACGGGTCGCCGCCGCCGGAATGGTCGCTCCGACCGGGAAGGTGACGAGGTGCATCACGACCGCGTCGACGCCGGCGCGGGCGAACTCTTCGGCCCGGGTTGCGGCTTCTTCCTCGGCAGTGGTGACGCCGTGGTGGAGAATCTTCGCCGGGAGCGTCTGGAGCGCTTCGAACGTCCGCCTGGCGATGGCGTCGATTTTGGGAGTCATCCAGCTGGCTTTGGAGATGGCGATGTACCCGATTTTCATAGTTTCCATGGTTGCGTTCCTTGACTTTTGGTTGAACGGGGGATATTTTTCCCTTTGTCATAACATACGTCGAAAAGTCCGATTTCAAATGAAGAAAAACAACCTCTTTTTGCACAAAACGAAGATTTTTACCGACGATGAATTTTTTTGACGGTCACTATTTCAGTCTGTACCACTCCTCGCCGGAGTTCCGCGGAGAGTCCCGCCATGTGCCGATTTATTACGGGATTCAGTACAATCATGCCGGGAAGCTCCGGCTGCGGATCGACCATGGGGAACGCTTCGAGGTGGAGGGGGCCTATGTGTTTATCTCGCACCCCAATGCATTTTTCGAATATGGAAATGTTCCCGGCGGGACGCGGCATCACAACTTCCTCTGCTCCTATGGAGAACGGGTGGAGGAGTATGTGAAGAGCGGGCTGCTGCCGATCGACAATCTGCATCCGCTGCGGAAGGTGCGCAATCCGGAACGCTTCCTGGAGACGATGCTGCGGATCATGTCGCTTCTGCGTCATGCGGCGCCGGTGGTGCCGCCGCGGGCGGTGCTGCTCTACGAGGATCTGCTGCTGCAGATACAGGAGTCCGAGCCGGACGGGCCGCCGGTCCCGGCGTTTCAGGAGGAGTACTTCAGCCACCTGGTTTCCGAGGTGCGCCGACATCCGGAGAGGGCGTGGGAGTTCTGCGCCGAGGCGGGGAAGCGGAACCTCACGCCCGCCCATTTCCGCCGCCTGTTCAAAGCGGTTTCCGGCCTGCCGCCGCAGCAGTTTCTGATTCAGTGCCGCCTGCAGCGGGCCGCCTCGCTGCTGGTCGGCACCGGGGAGCCGGTCGGCGTGATTGCCGAACGGGTCGGAATCGGCAATGAATTCTATTTTTCGCGGCTGTTCAAGGCGAAATACCGGATTCCGCCGCTCGAATACCGCCGGGAATTCGCCGGGCGGTACTGAAAAAACTCCGCCGCCCCCCGGTGTTCAGCGGGGCGCGGCGGAGAGGAGTCGGCTTTCCGTCATCCGGCGATCAGCTCGAAGCAGACGGAAATCTCCGGCTGTTTTGCCGTGTCGACGTCGATGAGAAGCGTGCCGTTTTCCACCCGGAGCGGAATCTCTTCCCGCCGGATTCCATCCAGTGCGAGAGCGTGCAGCTTGAAGCGGTCCGCCTGCGGGTGTTTCAGCGTGGCGCGGAACTTCCCGCTGCGCAGCATGGGGACGGGGTCGCCGTTCCGCCAGCCGTGCCAGAAGCCGCCTGTGTAGGAGATTTTCCCGTTGCGGTTGGCCGGACAGGTGGAGAAGACGAGCAGCATTTTCCGGCTCGATGAGAGCGGTTGTCCGTCCAGCGAGGTCAGCGCGATGCAGCCGTCGGTGCTGGTCGATTCGATGGTGAAGTCGCCGAGTTTCGCCGAATCTCCCGCGATGAGGCAGGCCCCCTGGGTGCGCGGGGTGCGGACCTCCAGTTTCTTCTGCGGCGCGTAGAGCGTGAGTTCTCCGGTGTCGCTCTGGTAGACGCCGCGTTGCGGGTCGGAGAGGTTCCCGGGGGGGAGCACGCCTTTTTTCCGCAAAGTCCGGGTGAAGTCGGCCGCGCTGAACTTGCGGTCCCGGCCGCTTCCGGCGCCGATGGCGTCGTCGAGTTCGGGCTTGTAAAGCCCGTCGGTGCGTGTGGCGGGGAGCGCGAAGGTGACCGGCACGTCGCGCCGCACCCCTTCCGGACGTTCCGTGCCGGGCAGGGAGAGGCTGAACCCGGTCATCAGCGCAAGTTTGGTCTGTTCCGGCGAAACCGGCTGAAAATAACGCAGGAGTTCCGGTGCGACTTCCAGCGTGACGTTGTGGCGGCTCGGGGTGACGTCGCCCCGCATGAAGAGCGAGTGGATGAGGATGTTCGACGCTCTCGCCACCGGATTGCTGCCGATTTCGAACGGCTCCAGCTGCTTCGGTTCCAGAAGGACCGGATGGCTGTGCGGCAGCAGCGCGCGGAATCCCTGAAAGGCGGAATAGGCCCCCATGACCAGACCGAATTCGTAGGAGTAGGGGTTGGGGATGCAGTGGTTGGTCTCGGTGACGAAATAGGGGCGGTCGGCGAATTTGGCCGCTGCGAGGTTGCGCCAGTAGAGGATGGAGCTTTCAATCGAGCTCTGCATGGTGGCGGCGCCGGAGCCGCGGAATGCGTCCCGCTGCCGGTGCATATCGATTCTGACGGCGTGCGACCAGTAGCTGTGGCCGAGCGCGAACTGCGAATGGCGGCTGCGGACGGCGTTGTCGCCGAACCAGACCGGCACGTCGAACTGGCCGACAAGTCCGGGGTATCCGAGATCGCGCACCACCTGGGTGCAGAACTCCATCATCGCCATCTGAAGGCGGGTGCAGCATTCGATGAAATCGCGGGAACGGGGGGAGTCCCTGGCAGTGCCGGAGAGCAGATGACGAGGCACATGTACGGCGTCAAAATCGGCAAAACGGCTTTTCCACGCCCGGTTCAGGGCGGCGATGCCGGAATATTTCTCCTTCAGAAATTCCCGGAACCGGAGATCGAAGAGGGCGTACTCCTGCGGACCGACTTTGGTTCCCTTGAGGTTGGTCCAGATGAGGCAGCCCTCTTCCTCGTTGCTGAATTCAACGCCGATCAGCTGGGGATCGTCCTTGAGTTTCATTCCGGTGTACGGATTGACGGTGTCGAGGATGGTCCGGGCGTTCTCCCGGAAGCGCGCCTTCGCCTCATCGGTCAGAAGGAGCAGACCGATCCGGCGCGGATGGGAATCCGGACGGTCGCTGCCCCGATGATCGTAGAGGGAAATGTTGAGGTAGCAGCCCTGTTTTTTCAGTTCGGCCAGCAGGAACCAGTGGCGGTCGCGGTCCTCCCGGGCGCCGTGCCAGCATTCGGATTCGATGTGAAAACGGATGTGGTTCATGCCGAGAGCCCGGAAGGCGCGGGCGTATTCCCGGGCGAACCGTTCGAATTCATCACGGCTCATCGCGGGACTGTTTTTGTTGAGCACGCCGTCCCACCGCTTGCTGGTTGTGTAGGGATAGAGTCCCGGGAAGGGAGCGTTGCAGCCGAAGAAGCGGACCGGTGTGCCGGGGGCGTTTTCAAAGACGGGCCGCCCCTCCGCGTCGAGGCGCAACCGGCCGAACCTGCCGGCGGGAGCGGGCACCGAGGCGGAGAAGTCCAGGGCGGTGCCGGGCTGAACGACGAGCTTGCCGAGCGCGGCGCGGTTCCAGCCGTTGCCGTCCTTCAGCGTAACGGTGGGCAGATAGCACTCCGCGAGATTCTGCCACGCCTGATGGCGCGGCGTCTGTTTCGTGGCGCCGTACTGGAGGAACCAGCCTTCGGAACCGGGGAAGACCTTGATCGCCAGTGTATTCCTGCCTTTTTTGAGTTCGAAGTCCACCGGGTGGTTGTCCGGCGAGAAGCGCCGGGTGCCGTTGCCCGCTCTCTTCAGGCGGCTGGTGGAGTAGAATTCCTTCCCGTTGCAGTAGAAGGTGAAATACCAGTCGGCGGCGAACCCGAGCCGGACGGTGCGGTCGCGGTCGCTGTCGATCTCGGTCATCAGAAGAACACAGCTGCGCGGCTCATGCTTCGGCATCAGCGGCAGACAGTCGATTTTTCCGTTGACGGCGGTCACCTGGACAGGATGGATTTCCGTCTCTTCGCGGCCGTTGGCGGAGTAGAACCATTTGTCCGGAATCGTTCGGGGAGCTTCCCGGTAGACGGAGGCGTTGACGAAGGCGGTCCAGCGGTCGGCGGGGAGCGGAGCCGGTTCCACTCTGGCGAGCTTTATGTTGCTCACAGTCACCGTGGTGTCGATGAAGTTGCCGAGATGGAAGGAGAGCGCGGTCGGCACATCGGCGGGGTAACCCGGCTTCCGGACGAAACGGAACGACCAGTCGTACTGGAGTTTGCCGGGGTGAAGCGTCAGCTTCTTGCTCTGAAAATTCGGATAGTGCGGCTTCTGACGGATTCCGGAAGCGACGACCAGTTCGGCGGCGCGGCCGGTTTCCACGGTGAAGGTGAGGCGGTAGTCCTGCCCCTCTTCAAGCGGGACGAGCTTGTAGAGAAGCACTCTGCTCCACTCCGCCTTCTGGAGTGGAATCTTCAGACACAGGGCGTTGTTGCGAAAGTACTCTTTTCGCGGGGTGTCCACCCGGAACTCCGGATGAACCCAGCAGCGCCAGGTCTCCCAGCTCATTGCCTTCGGCAGAAGATTCTCCGCCGGCAGGAGGAGCGCGAAAAATGCGGCAAGAAAAAGCAACCGTGGTTTCATGCAAAAACCTTTCTGTTATGGAGGTGGGAATCCTCAGAGGAACTGACGGAAAAATCTGTTCTTATCGTACATTTTCGGGATGGGGAAGCCGGTTCGGATGGCCCCGGGCGGAAGCTTTCCTGTCCAAATGGAGAACATTGGCGTTGCCGCCGTGACGGGGGAGCGGCGGGCCCTTGTCGCCGGTGTCGTTGATGACGCAGAAGGCGTGGCGGGTTCTCCTTTCAGGGAATCTTCCGCGATGACGGTCCGGCTGCTGCCGGGGGAATGTCGCCGCTTCCACCGCGGGCAGCCGGGAAAGGCGAACTGTTCTCCGGCGCAGATTCATTCCCAGGTCCCGGCGAAAGAGAGCACTTTGATTCCGGTGTAGGGCGCGGTTTTCACACTGCCGTTCTTGAACAGGATGTTCGTGCTGCGGTTGTGGTTCCAGCCGAAAGAGCTCCCGTTGTTAAGCTGGATCTGCACGCTTGAGAGCTGGGCGAGGCCGGAGCGGATCCAGTTGTCGGTCGCATTGCTCCAGTCCTTGTCCACCATGATGGCGGCGTTGTTGAGGATGCGGTTGAGGCGGCGGTGGTATTGCTTGGTGGTTACGAGCATCTCATTGGTGAGCCAGCCGCCGTTGTCGTCGTAGACGGCGATGAGCGGGGAATAGCTCGGCAGATAGGGAAGGTCCGCAGGAGCGGAGCTGCCCTCCCAGGAAGGGGAGGCGACTGGCGACGCGCTCATCGAGGGGCAGAAAAGAATCCCGCGCGGCTGGTCGTATGCTCCTGCGGAATAAGGAATTCCGGTATTGGTGTTGGCGAAGTCCCAGGTGTGATCCGGTGTGGTTTTCAAGTAGGGTTCGATATCGCGACTCCAGGTCGCGGCGTAGTTTGCCTGCGGCATCCAGTCTCCGTAATCGCCCGTATAGAGTACGATTCCGTTGTAGACTTGCCGGAAATTGCCGATGCAGGTGGTGCGTCTCCCCGCTTCGCGCGCCCGGTTGAGTGTGGGCAGCAGCATGGCGGCCAGGATCGCGATGATCGCGATGACGATGAGGAGTTCGATCAAAGTAAAAAGGGTTCGTTCCGAAGAACCGGTCGGGGAGAGAATGGAATGTTTCGAACTCATTTTTCCTCCTTGCAGTTTGTTATTGTCCCAGATTTTGTGAATATGGATTTGTAATTTTCAACGTCGATGAAGACGTTGCCGATCATCGTCCTTCGTTCTTCGATATCGTCTTTCTCTTCCCCGGATACCTGTTTGAAATCCTCC
>CAZPWP010000152.1:0-5989 GCA_964590295.1 uncultured Victivallis sp. | reverse complement strand
CTTCTCTTTGGTCGAACTCCTCATCGTTATTGCAATCATCGCGATCCTCGCGGCGCTGCTGCTGCCGGCGCTGAACAAGGCGCGGAGCAAAGCGCAATCGAGCAGCTGCACCAACAACCTGAAACAGCTGGGAATGGGTATGGCCATGTACTGGAGCAACTATGAGGATATGCTGCCGAAAACCGAAGTCGCCACCTCGCCCTACTGGTCCTACCTTTTCTGCCATTTGAAATTCGTCTCGATCCCGGTGATGCTGTGTCCCTCGGTTCCGGATGACTGGTACGGAAAAAAATGGGAGAGCAATCTCTGGCGTACCGTCAACACGACCCCTTACGACACGACTACGCACAACACCTGGGGCTTCGTCTGCTACGGATACAACGCCCACCTCGGCGGGCAAAAAATGACCCGGGCCAAACAGGCGGCCAAACTGATTCTGTTCGGAGATTCGAAATTCGGCAACGCCACTCAGAAATTGAACTACTTCCGCATCAACAACTATGCCCAAGAGGGCAACTACTATCTTTATGTTCCCCACGGCGGACTCAGGGAATGCAATCTCATTCACGCGGATTCTCACGTAAAAACCTATCGCAGCCATCAACCCATGTTCGGCGGCGTAAAGGCTCTCTACGATGAGGTGTGGAATGATTCGGCCATGTGGAAAATTCAATAAAACTGAAGTGGTAAATTCAATGAAATTGGAATGTAAAATGTTCTTTCGACTGCTGATTCTGTCTCTCTTTTGTGTTCTCTGCTCCGCTTCGGATGATTTTTCCAGCTTCCGGCCGGACCTTTCGACCTCCGACCCATACCTGCCATACCTGCGCCGGATTCCGCTCTCCGGCGTCTGGGAGGGTGCGGTCTGCTTCTCCAAAAACACGGATGAGATCCGGAAATTTCAATCCCGGCAGGAACACGCGATGCAGAAGATGCTGGTTCCGGAAGCGCTCCGGGCTGACGGCAGCAACTTCAATCTCGCCGTGGCGGCAGTCTATCAGAAAGAGTTTGAACTGCCCGCGTGGAAGCCGGAAGAGCGGGTGCTGTTGACGTTCGACGATGTCGTCGGGGAACTCACGGTCCTGCTCAACGGCCGCGAAGTCGGGCGCAACCATTACAAATACAAGACCTATCTGGGACCGGAGGGAGAATTCCTCCTCGATGTGACGAAATATGCCCGTGCCGGCCGGAATGAAATCCGGCTCCAATTCCACCACAGCGGAGCGCTGCTCGGGTGGGAATTTGATCGCGGAATTTACGGACTGGTCTATCTGGACATCGTTCCCGCGGTCCACTGTCGCCGGATTCTGGTGACACCCGATCCGGATCGAAAAGGAGCTGCGGTCGACTGCCTGCTCGCAGGCGGCAGCACCCCGGCGGCGCAGGGGGAAATCTTCGAATGGGAAAGCGGACACATTGTCGCGCAGTTTCCCATCCGGAACTCCTCGACGACCGAATACGGCCCGATGCTCTCCGGCAAAGTCCGGGTTCCGTCGGCCCGGGAGTGGTCGTGCGAATCTCCGGAGCTGTACGGAGTCCGGGTACGAAACAGGAAAGGTGACGTCATGGGCGTGCAGCGGTTCGGATTTCGAACCTTTCAGGCGAAGGACGGCAATCTGCTTTTGAACGGCAAGCCGGTCTTTCTACGCGGCACGCTGCCTGCCAGATCATTTTCCCGCAACGCCGTCTACGCCTTTTCCGCAAATCCTGACGATGTTGCGCGGCGCTACTACGAACAATACAAGAAAATGAATGTCAACGAGATACGCCCCAATACCATGACGCTTTCCCGCCGCCAGTACGAACTTCTGGATGAGCTCGGGTTCCTCGTCCGCGATGAGTTGAGTTATCCGCGCGTCCTTTTGAAAAACAGCACCCGGGCGGAACATATCGACACCAAACAGTACGGATATGCCTGCGATGAAAAGGGCGATCTGCATCCCCGGTTCGTCGGAGAAACCGCGGAACGGCTGTTTCGCTACTACTCTCATCCCTGCATCGCCTCGTACAGTTTCGGCAACGAATTGCGCGACTACTCGCCGCGCGTGACAAAGATGCTCAATCACATCTACGACCTCTACCGGAAACTGGATAAACAGCGCCGTCCCTGCATGAGTTCCTCCGGCCGCTACTGGTTCACCGCCAGCAACATCCGTGAGCTTTACGACAAAAAGGAAAAATACGACTTCATCTCCGTCCACGACTACACCGGAGGCGCCTCCGGTCTGCCCTTCACCCGCGCCGAGGAGGTCGGACGCGACTTCGATCAGGAGGCGGCCCGGGTTCACGCGCCGCAGGGCATTCCGGTCGTCAACGGAGAATGCGTCTATTTCGTCGACTTCTACTATCAGCAGAAAAAAATACTGGACAGTATCTGGAAATCGCCGGACGCTCCGGAACCGGAATGGGACGCCTGTCTCGAGTTGCTGAACAACTGGTATGCGCGCACTCCCAACGCCAAACTGGTGGCCTACCTTCTCCGCCAGTTCGGCACCCGGAACTTCAAATACGACTTTTCCACCTGGAGAGCGTATTATGTCGAGCATATTCTGGAAGCCAACCGCAAGCTCTGGCCGGGCCGCGACGGGTTCGACATTCTGATGACCAATCACCGTTCCGACTTTTTCCCGCTTCCGCAAAATTTCTATCCGTTTGACCGTGCGGCATTCGGCTGGAGCAAAGAGGCGGAAGCCATGCGCCGTGCCTGCGCTCCGGTCGGTGCGTTCACGGAGATCGTCAAAGGCAATCTCTTTACCGGCGGCATCTACCGGAACTGCATGACGGTGATCAACAACTCCCCGCGGGATCTTTCCCGGCTGACGGTGACGTTGAAATTGACCGGAGAGGCCGGCCTGCTTCAGGAGCAGAAACTGGAAACGGGCGCGCTGAAAACCGGCGAAAAGAAGATTCTCCCGTTTCAACTTTCTCTTCCGGAAAATCCGGGGCGTTACGAACTATGCTGGCAGATTGCGACGGACGCTCCGGTCGACCGCCCGGTCTATTCGGAACGCTTTCTGCTGGAATCCGCGGCAAAAATCTTCGCTCCGCTGAAGACGGATTACCGGAAAATCGCTCTTTTCGACGAAGCGGAAAAATTCGGAAAACTCAAGCAGTACTCCACGACCCGCCTTTTGAAGCGATTCGGAGTGAGCGCGCAGCCCGTCGGCGAACGCGACGACTGGCAGTCGTGCGATCTTCTGATCATCGGAGCGGATTCCATCGCCGGGAATGCCGTTCGGAGGCAGGCGAAGAAAATCCGCTCCTATCTGGAGAACGGCGGCCGCCTTCTGGTGTTCGAACAGAATTTCACCGGGCGCATTCCCTTTCTGGAGGAGCTGGAGTACCGTCTGGCCGGACCGGTCCTCTTCTGCGAAACGCTCCAGCGCCGCCATCCGCTGATGAAAGATCTCCCGCAGGAACGGATGTTTCTCTGGAACCAGCAGGACGGCAGCGTCTACCGCAACTTTCTTCTGCCCGTATCGCGCTGTGCGATCGGCACCGGCGGCAACACCGGGGGCTGGGGGACCGATACATACGGGATGGTTCAGGCACATCTGAAAGTGGGGAAAGGCGATATTCTCTTCGTCCAGGCGGAGGTGACAAAACTGGCGCAGCAGGATTCCTCTGCGGCAATTCTGGCCCGGAATGCTCTGACAGTGATGCTGACGGAATCGACCCGTTCCCTGGCCCGTCCTTATGCCGGAATGGACAAACGCAAAACCAGGTCGATTCCGCCGGAATGCCTGCTTCCCCTTTCCCTGAAAAGCGCCGCCAACGCCTCCTTCGCCGACCGGGTTGCCGGAGACCGGCAGGGAGCATGGAACGATCAGGGGCCTGAGAATGATCTGAGGAACTTCCCGACCGGCGTTTGCGAATTCGGCGGGACGCGCTACTCCATTCTGGATCCGCAGAAGAACGGCGGCATGTGCTGTGTGGCGGTCTCCGCACTCCCCGGCACGCATCTGCCACAGGAGAGCAAACCGATTCCGGTCAACGCGAAACTGAGCCGGATTCAATTTCTGCACACCTCGGCCTGGACGCCCCGGCGGGGGACGGCAATCGGGCGCTATCTTGTCCGGTACAGTGACGGCGGGGAACGGGAGATTCCTCTCGTCGTCGGCGAGAATATCGGCGACTGGTGGGGCGCGCCCGGGCAGGAGCTGAAGAACGCGGAATGTCTCTGGAGCTCCGCCGGGGCACAGAGCATTGTCGGCGTATTCGGATTTGACTGGGACAATCCGGAACCGGAGCGCTCCATTACATCGATCCGGCTCCGGGTGGAACACCCTTCCATCGTCGCACTCTGCGGAATGGCCGGGAACAAACTGGAAAAGGAGAAAAAATGAGGCTCTTTCTGCTGCTGTCTCTTCTGTCGGGAACGCTCTGCATCGGGGCGGAGTACCGGAGCGATGGATTTCAGGCGAAAATATCCCCGAAAGGGGTTCTCACCAGCCTGACGTTCCGCGGCGAAAAAATTCTGAATCTTTCACAGCTGGAAGGTGCCTGCAGGACACCGCCGGACAAGCCGAAGGAGAAAAGCGTCGTATTTCGTCAAAGCGGTGCAAAAAATGCGACGGAACAACAGACAACATCCGCCGGCGAGACGCTTTTCCGGTATTCGGGAACGTTCACCGCTCCGACGCATCCGGACGCGGCGGACTATCTGCTGGAAATGCGGTTCACACCCCAAAGGATCCAAGTGCGGACCCAGATCACATTGAAGCAGGATTTTTATTCTCATTCCTACCCGTTTTTCTGGCAGTTTCAGATTCCGATTGACCGGATGAAAGGGCGTGGAATCCGTTTTGTCGAAGCAAACGGCGTCTCGAGTGACCTGCTCCTGCCGGAGGTTTTCGAACAGCGGATCAAACTGATCGGCAGAAAGGTCTTTCTGGCGTATCCATCCGACGTGATCTATTTTGCCAATGTCCGGAATGCCACGGTCCGTTTTGAAGACAACCGGCACTGGGCGAAGCAGAACTTCCATGTACAGACACATCCCGACGCCCGCTGGAACAATGCGGTACAGCGAATTCCGGCGGGAACCGTCCTGGAGTGGACCTTTGAAATTGCACAGTATGTCCCACCGGAAAACGGCGCGGAATGACAGACAGGACTACCAATTTCTCTTGACATAATTCTTTCACGATGTACATTACTCTCCTAACCATCATGGTGATGATCAGAAGGGACTTTTTCTATGGATCCGAACCGTTTTGACTCCGAAGTGCCGATCTGGTGCCTGACGCCGCACAAGGGGAACGTCATCCACCGCTTCTTCGACACCTCGCCGCTCAGCCCCTCCGGAAAGTTCGTCGCGCTGCTCCGCCTGCCCGACCGCGAGGAGTTCCCCCGCCCCGGCGACCGTGCCGAAGTCGTGCTGGTCGACACCGAAACCGGCGAAGAGCGGGTCGTCTGGGAGACCGCCGGATGGGAGTACCAGCTCGGCGCCAACATCAACTGGGGCGCGGATGATTCCCAGCTCCTCTTCAACGACGTGGACACCTCCACCTGGACCCCCTTCGGCGTAGTGCTCGATCCGGTCTCCGGAGCGAGCCGCAAACTCGAGCAGTGCGTCTACCACGTCTCGCCGGACGGGCGTTGCGCCCTCTCCGCCGATCTCCGCGCCATGCGCCGCACCCAGCGGGGCTACGGCGTGGTGGTGCCGGACCGGCTGGTGCCGGAACACTTCGGCCCCTCCCCCGCTGACGGCGTCTACCTCACCGACATCGCCAGCGGCAGGAGCCGGCTGCTGATCTCCGCCCGCGAAGCGATCGAGCGGACCATGACCGCCGAACGCCGCCGGGAGTATGAGGCAGGCGAAGTCTACAACTTCCACACCAAATGGAGTCCGGACGGCACACGGCTCATGTTCTCGCTCCGCTTCTACCCCAAGACCGGCGGCATGTTCGACGCGATGGCGAAGATCGGCCGCGCGCTCCGCTTCGACGTCTTCACCATCCGTCCGGACGGCAGTGAACTCTACAAC
>CAZPWP010000151.1:0-6026 GCA_964590295.1 uncultured Victivallis sp. | reverse complement strand
CGCGGCGTTTTTCTCAAAATACGTTCATTTCCGGCAAGAACCGTCGAAGAACCGATCTTTCCTCGCCGTTTTTTACGCAAAGTGCGGAAGAACCACTTTTTTTCGATTTTTTTTCGATTTCGGGTGCGCATTTTTTCAAAAATGGGCTAAATTACATATTTAAGTAACGACTTGGTCCATTTCAATATGAGAACAGCGAGAGTGCAACATGGGAAACCTTAAGAAGAAACGGCGCAAGAAGATCGCCAAACACAAACGCAAGAAGCAGTTGAAATCGTTGCGGCACAAGAAGAAGTAAGCCGCCCCGGGCGTTGGCCCGGGGGAACTGCGACGCCCGCTTCCGGTTTTCGCTGATTGCGAATCTCCTGGAGGCGGGCGCGTTTCTTTTGAAGAGGAAAGATGGCGTGACAAATGACTGACGTTCGCGATTTCCGCCTGCGGCGTGTAATTTACGGCACGTTTGGAAGCGGAGAGGTTGCAGACGGAATGTCGAAATGAGGCGCATCGGGAACGATGACGACCTCGGATCGGAGAGAGCATGAAAAGAACCATTCAAATCGTATCACTGTTTGCCGGTATCGTTCTGTCAGCCCGGGCGGCGGAGGCGGGGATCGCCGACGATCAGACCGTCCCGCCGGATCCGCCGCCGATCGACCGCCGGGTCAGCCGGGCGGGCGCGGAACGGATCCGCGCGCTGGAGAATTTCATCGCTGCGATGCGCAATCCCAGTTCGCCGGAGCGGGCGTGGAAGCTGCTGGAAGTGATCAAAGCCGACCCGGCGTCGCCGGTACCGCTGAAGCCGTTGATGGAGTGCATCCGCTCACGCGAGGAGGCGCAGAAGATCGCGCCGGAACTAAACGCGGTTTCCGCCGCGCATCCGGAGGCGCGGCCGCTGGCGCTGCTGGCGGCGGAAATCGACCGCCGGGCGGGAAACTCGCCGGCGGAACGGGCGAAACGGCTGCGCGCCTCGCTCGAAAGCGTCGAGGAACCCGCGAAGCAGGAAGAACGGGAACTCTCTCTCTGGCTGGCGCTCACCCGGCTCTATCTCGACGCGGCGCTGGAGTGCGAGCAGTACGATGAGGCGGCGGAATGGATCGATGACGCACCGCGGCCGGAATCGCCCGAAGCGGCGGAACGGCAGCTCCAGAGTTTTGCGGAGTTCTGCCGCGTCGCCGCTCTGCGGTTGCCGGCGGAGCGCCGCTGGTTCGGATTGCGGCCGGGGAAACGGGAGGAGTTTCAGGAGCGGTTCCGGAGCGTGCTGGAAGAGCTTGTCCGGAGTGAGGCCAGCCTCTCCGGAACGAAGCGTTATCTGGCGAGGATCGGCTTCTATGAGAAGCTGGGGGAGACGCGGGAGGCGCTGCGGCTGGCCCGGGAGTTTCATCGCAGGACTCCCTCAAAGGAGTCGCTGACGATGCTGGCTTACGCGGCGGTGGCGGTCCCGGATCTCCCGGAGGTGGAAAAGGCGCTTGCCGAGGCGAAGGAGCGATATCCCGAGCTGGTCGGCCTGATGGAGCTCCTCTACGCGGGAGGACTTCTGGATGCGGGGGATCTGGTTCGGGCCCGGGAGCGGATCGACCGGCTCACCGACGCCGGGGCGCGGCTTGATCTTGAGCTTCAGCTGCTCTTCCGCGAAAAGCGGTACACCGAACTGCGCGACCGCCTGCTCGCCCGGCAGGAGAAAGGGGAGAACCTGTCGGAACTTCATATGCAGATGCTGCTGATGGCGGCGGAGAAGCTCCGCGACGCCGCGTTGCTGGATCAGGTGCGGAACCTCCTCGCCGCCCGCGGGGAACTCAACCACCCGAACTATGCCAATTCGGTCGGTTACGTCAGCGCGGAGCTGAATGTCAACCTGAAAGAGGCGGAGCAGCTGATCCGTCACGCGCTCTCGGTTGACGCGAAGAATCCCGCCTATCTGGATTCCCTGGCGTGGGTGCTGTTCCGGCAGGGGAAATTCGAGGAGGCGGAGGCGGAGATCCGCCGGGCGATCCGGTTTGCGACGCCCGGCGTCGAACTCGGCACGATCTACCGGCACGCCGGCGAGATCGCCGCGGCGCGAGGCAAACGGGAGGACGCGCGCCGTTTCCTGCGGATGGCGCTGGCCGACCGCGACCGGGATCTCGATCGCGACGCGGTGAAAAAGCGGCTGGCGGAGCTGGAGTCGGACGAATGAATTCCGATCGGAAGATTCCGTTTCTGGCCGGACTTTCGCGGCGGGGTCTGCGGGCGTGGATCTCCTCGGAGGGACAGCCCGGCTACCGGGGAGAACAGGTGGCGGACTGGATCTTCCGCCGCGGCGTGATTCAGCCGGAGCGGATGACCAGCCTCCCGGCCGCTCTGAGGCTGCTGCTGCAAGCCCGTTTTCACGCGCCGGGCAGCCGTGTGGCGGCGGTCTCCTCCGCCGAAGACGGCACGGAGAAATTGCTGATCGAACTCTTCGACGGCGAATCGGTCGAAATGGTGCTGATTCCGTCGGAGGAGCGGCTGACCTTCTGCCTGAGCACCCAGGTGGGCTGCCCGGTGCAGTGCCGTTTCTGCGCAAGCGGGCGCGACGGACTGGTGCGCAACCTCTCCGCCGGCGAGATCATCGAGGAGTTCCTGCTCGCTTCGGAACGGGCCGGGCGGCGGCCGGACAATCTGGTCTTCATGGGGATCGGCGAAGGGCTGCTGAACTACAAGGAACTGGAGAAGGCGCTGGTTCTGCTGAGTTCGCCGGACGAGTTCGGCATGTCGCCGCGGCGGATCACCGTCTCGACCAGCGGCTATGTGCCGGGGATTCTGAAGTTCGCCGCACTGGAGCGGGAGTTCAATCTGGCGATCTCGCTGCACGCGCCGGACGACGCGACGCGGTCGAAGCTGATTCCGCCTCCCTTCTGCTATCCGGTCGCGGAGATCATGGCGGCGGCGGACCGCTACCGGGAACTTGCCGGGCGGATGGTCACGCTGGAGTACACGCTGCTGAAAGGGGTCAACGACTCGATTCCGACCGCGCGCAAACTGGCGGCGCTGGCGCGGCGCCACCACGCCAAAGTGAATCTGATTCCCTACAACGCAACCGACGCCGAATTCCGGCGGCCGGAACGGCGGGTGCTCGAAGCCTTCGCCCGGACGGTGGAGGAGGAGGGAGCGCATGTGACGGTCCGGGTCGAGCGCGGCGCGGAGAGCATGGCGGCCTGCGGTCAGCTCCGGCGGCAGGAGGAGTGATCCCGGAACCATTTCGGGACGCCCCCCGGGCGCGCAGCCGGGCAACGCTCCGTTCCCGCATCCCCGCCCGTCTGATCTGGTTCAGCAGCGCCGTCTCCAGATTCCGATTTTGCCCGAATTCTCCGAACCGTCGGCGTTTTTCCGGTATTTCAGGAGAGCTTCCGTACCGTTCGCCTGACGCCCGCCGCCGCGGCCTCGATCACCTTCGTGCTGACGCAGTAGGCCATCCTGACGTAGCCCGGGGTCCCGAACCCGCTGCCGGGCACCGCCAGCACCCGCTCCTCCAGCAGCGCCTCGACGAACTTCCGGTCGTCCGGCACCGGAGATTTCGGGAAGAAGTAGAACGCCCCGCCCGGCATGGTGAACTCCACCCCGGCGTCGCGGAGGATCTTCGCCATCGCTTCCCGCCGTTTCCGGTAGATCTCCAGATCGACCTGCGACTCCATGCAGCGGTCGAGAATCTGCTGTGCCAGCGCCGGCGCGTTGACGAAACCGAGAATCCGGTTGCAGAGGATCAGCGCCCCCATCAGCTCCTGCGCTCCCTCCATCTTCGGCGAGACCGCCACGTAGCCCAGCCGCTCTCCGGCGAGCGAGAGGTTCTTGGAACAGGAACCGATGACGACGCAGTGGTCGAACAGCTCGAACATTGACGGCAGTTCCGCTCCGTCGAAGTTCAGGAAGCGGTAGGGTTCGTCGGAGACCACGTAGATCAGACGGTGGTACTCCTGCTCCTTCTGCCGGATGATCCGGGCGAGTCTTTCGAGTTCGGCGCGGGTGTAGATCCGCCCGGTCGGGTTGTTCGGCGAGTTGAGGATGATTGCCCGGGTTCGCGGCGTGAACGCCTGCTCGAGCTTCTCCAGGTCAAGTTCGAAGGTGAACTCCTTCGACTGCACCGGAACGAGTTTCCCGCCGTGGTTGCCCGCGTAGAACCCGTACTCCACGAAGTAGGGCGCCGGACAGATCACCTCGTCGCCCCGTTCGAGCACCGCGTGGAAGAAGACGTTGATGCCGCCCGCCGCACCGCAGGTGAACAGAACGTGACTGCCCGGAACCACGACATTCTGCTCCTTCGAAATGTGCACGCCGAGCTTCTCCCGCAGCTCCGGATATCCGGCGTTCGGCATGTAGCCGATCGCGAACGGCTCGCCCGCCCGCGCCGCAATCTCCTCCAGCGCCTGCCTGACCTCCGGCGGCGGCGGCAGGTCCGGATTGCCGAGGCTGAAGTCGTAGACGTTCTCATCGCCGTACTTCTTCCGCAGTTCAATTCCCGCCTCGAACATTTTGCGGATCATCGAGGAGCCCGCCAGGAACCCCTTCATCTCATCGGTTATCACTTTCATCGCACCACTCCTTACGTTGAAAACACGCTCTCCGTCCCATCCGCACTCCCCTCTTCCTCCGCAGCCCCCGGTCAGGAGGCGGCCGCCGCAGCCTCTTCGGCCTTGCGCTTGGCGATCTTGGAGCGGGCCACCGCGCTGGTTTCGAGGTCGCCGAGCATGATCCGGATCCGCCGGATGTTCTCGCGGCACTCCGGAATCTTCACCTTTTCAAAAAGGTTGACCCGCTGGCTGGTGGTGCGCAGTTCGGCGGAGAGCAGCCGGTGCTGCTCCTCCAGCACCTTGCAGGCCTCTTTGAGGGAGACTGCGTCGCGCATGGCGCGGATCGCGTCGTCCACATACCAGTCGGTATCGAAGATATCCCAGGGAATCTCCTCGAACTCCACCGATTCGAAGGTCGGAATCGGAATCCCGGCGATGTTCGCGACGCCGGTGCGGACCGATTTCACCCGGACCTTCTCCTCCAGTTCGCCGACCTCCGCCTCATTGCCGAAGAGTTCGAGGAAGCCGCCCATCCGTTCGACCAGCTCCCGCTGCGCGGCCAGATTGGCGTCGAGCATGTCGGCGCTCTGCCGGACCTCCATCTGGAGCTGCTGCTTCTTGAGCTGCAGCGTCGGCAGGAAGCGGCGGAACTGCTTCAGCGCGTCCTGCTGTTTCTTGAGTTCGGTTTTGGTGAATTTGACCTTTCCCATACCGGACACCGCCCTTTACTTCTTCGGCCAGTACTGATCGACGAGGTCGGTCTTGATGCCCACTTCGTTGCGTTCGAAGCAGCCGGCAAGAATCTTCCAGCCGAGGTCGAGCGCCTCTTCCAGCGGAATGTTGACCGAGAGGTCCATCATGCTCTTCTCGAACTGACGGCCGTATTTGAGCAGCTTGTTGTCCCACGCGCTCATCTGGAATCCCATCGACTGCTTTTCCAGCGTGCTGCGATAGTCGGAGTAGAGGCGGATCATCGCGTCCATGATCGCGCGATGGTCCGGCCGGGTCTTGCCGTTGACCTGCTGCTTCAGACGCGACAGCGAACCGAACGGCTCAATCCGTCCGTTGCGCAGATAGAACTGCCCTTCGGTGATGTATCCGGTGTTGTCCGGCACCGGGTGGGTGACGTCGTCGCCCGGCATCGTGGTCACCGCCAGAATCGTGATCGAACCGGCGCCGTCGAAGTCCACCGCCTTCTCGTAGCGGCCGGCCAGCTGGCTGTAGAGGTCGCCCGGATAACCGCGGGTCGCCGGAATCTGCTCCATCGTGATCGCGATCTCCTTGAGCGCGTCGGCGAAGTTGGTCATATCGGTCAGCAGACAGAGCACCCGCTTGCCCTTGAGCGCGTACTGCTCGGCGACCGCGAGGCACAGGTCCGGCACCATCAGGCACTCCACGATCGGGTCCGCCGCGGTGTGGATGAACATCACCGTGCGCGACAGCGCGCCGTGCTCGTCGAGCGCGCGCTGGCAGGTGCGGTAGTCGTCGTGCTTGATCCCCATG
>CAZPWP010000150.1:0-6078 GCA_964590295.1 uncultured Victivallis sp. | reverse complement strand
GCCTCCCCTTCGGCAAGCTCCCGGAAGAGCCACGGATTACCCATCGCGCCGCGTGCAAGCATCACCGCGCCGCAGCCGGTTTCGCGCCGGATCTCCCGGTATTTTGCCAGCGACGTCACGCCGCCGTTGGCGATGATCTGCAGTTCCGGCAGCGCTTCGCGCACCGTCCGGATGATATCGAAGGCGACCGGTCCGGCGTAGAACGCCTCCCGGATTCTGCCGTGGATGGTGACCGCCCGCGCGCCCAGCTCCGCGAGGCCGCGGACCAGTTCGAGCGTCGGCTCCGGGTCGTCGAGGGTGACGATCCGGATCTTCGCCGTGACCGGGTGGCGCGACCGTTCGGCGAGGATCCGGAAACATTCGAGTGCCTGTTCGCGACGGCGGCCGAGTTCGGCCCCCGCTCCCTTCCTCACCACCTTCGGAACCGGGCAGCCAAGGTTGAAATCCAGCAGCGAGAAGTCGTACTCGTTGAGCACGTCCACCGCCTTCTTCAGAAATTCATGGTCGGAGCCCACCAGCTGGACGCCGAGAAAATCCTCTTCTGTCCCGCGCCGCAGCATTCCTTCGGAGCGTTTCCGGGCGTAGGCGAGCGACGCCGCGTCCACCATCTCGGTGAAGGCGAAACGGCAGCCGCATTCGCGCGCCGCGCGGCGGTAGGGCAGGTCGGTATAGCCGGAGAGCGGCGCAAGAATCAGCGCCTCCGGCGGATAGGGTGCGGAGATTGCGGTCATTGATTGCGTTCCATTTCCCGCTGGAGCCGGCGGAGCGCCTGATTCTGGATCTGGCGCACCCGCTCGTTGGTGCAGTGAAACATCGCGCCGACTTCATCGAGGGTGCGGACCGGATTGCCGTCCAGCCCGAACCGATACTGAATCACCTTCCGCTCCCGCTCCGAGAGAGTGCCGAGCAGGGTGAGCAGCTGTTCAATGTCCTCCAGCTGAACCATCTCCTGATCCGGCGTGGGCGAGGCGTCGTCGGAGACGAAGTTGATGAATTCCCCGCCGTCCGGATCGGCATCCGAAACCGGCGCGTTCAGCGACTGGGTGTCGGCAGTGCTGTTGCGCCGGAGACGGGTTACGGTCAGCAACGGCAGATTCGCCTTGTGCGCCACCTCTTCATCGGAGGGATCGCGGCCGAGCGATTCGGTCAGCGTCTTCACCTCCCGCCGGATTTTGCGCAGATTCATCTGCGTGCCGATCGGAACCCGGATCGTCCGGGTCTGTTCAGCGAGCGCCTGGCGGATCGCCTGTTTGATCCACCACGCGCTGTAGGTGCTGAAGCGTGCTCCTTTCGCCGGATCGTACCGGCGGGCGGCGGTCATAAGCCCGCGGTTGCCCTCCGAGACCAGGTCGTCCCACGAAAGTCCGCGGCCGATGAAGTCGTTGGCAATCTTCAGCACCAGCCGCAGATTCGCCTCAATGAGGGCGTTGACCTCCTCTTCGCTACGCGTTTTTTCCTTTTTCTGTTCCATGCGGGGTACTCTCTCCTCTGCCGCCGAACGGGGGAAACTCCGGTCAGATCTGATCGAGCGTCCCCTTGTATTCGCGCAACAGCGCCTCGAGCGGAATCTTTTCCGTTCTGCCGCTGCCGCGAAGCACCAGCTTTTCTTCCGGGATTACCTTGCCGACCTCGGCGAACACAACGTTGGAAAGCATCTTTTCGAACTCCTGTTTCTTCTCCGGAGAAACGGTGGCCACGAACCGGCTGTTCGACTCCGAGAAGAACAGCTCCAGTTCGGAGCAGTTCTCCGCCGGAATCGCATTGAGGTCGATCTCCAGCCCGAGCCGCCCCGCCATCGCCACCCGGGCGAAGGCGACGCCCAGCCCGCCGAGCGCCGGCGTGGTCAGCGAGTGCACCAGCTCCGCGCCGGTCGCGTTCGAAACCGCACGATAGGTCGCCAGTGCGCGTTCGGCATCCACCTTCGGCACGTTGTTGCCGGTCGCGCCGAGCATCGCGAAGTATTCGCTCCCGCCCAGCTCCGGACGGGTCATGCCGATCACGTAGACCAGGTCGCCTGCCTTCTTCGCATCCGGCGTGACCGCCTTGGTCACATCGTCCATCTTCGAAATCACGCTGAAGAGCAGCGACGGCGGAATCGAAATCTTGCGCCCGCCGCGGGTGCTGTCGTTCTTCATCGAATCCTTCCCCGAGATGCAGGGAACCATGAATTTCTTCGTGTAGTCGGCCAGCGCCTGGTTGGCGCGGACCAGCTGCGCGAGCTTGTATTCGCCGTCGGGCGTCTTTTCGCTCTGCACCGGATCCGGCCAGCAGAAGTTGTCCAGTCCGGCGGTACGGTCGATTCTGCCGCCGACCGCGACCACCCGGCGGATGCCGAGGTCGATGCAGCTCGCCGCCATGTGGTAGGTGTCGATGTCGCTGTAACGCGGCAGAATCGCCGACGAGAGGATCACTCCCTCGTGCCCCAGCGGCTCGACCATCGTCACCGTGGCGTCGCCCGCCACGTCGCGGCACTTGCCGATGAACGGCTTGATGACGCTCAGCCCCTTGACCTCATGGTCGTACTGGCGCGCCTTGTACTCATCGGAGCAGATATTCAGCCGCCCCATCATCGCGACGAGGTCCTCGCCCGCCTTGCGCGAAGTGAGATCCGGTTCGGGGAAGTGCGGCGTCTTCCAGCGGGCGCGCAGCGAGAGCCGCGGCAGACCGCCGTGCATGAATTCGATATCCAGCAGCGCGACCGTCTGCTTGTTGTACAGAATGTGGAACTTTCCGTCATCGGTGAATTCACCGAGTACCGAGACCTCCACGTCGCGCTCCTTCGCCAGCTGCCGGAATTCGTCGATCTTCTCCGGCGGGACCGCGAAACTCATCCGCTCCTGCGCTTCGGATACGAGAATCTCCCACGGCTGCAGACCGGCGTATTTGACCGGCGCCAGCGCGAGATCCATCCGGCAGCCGTTGCACAGCTCCGCCATCTCGCCGACGCTGGAGGAGAGCCCGCCCGCGCCGTTGTCGGTGATGAAGCGGTAGAGGCCGCGCCCGCGCGCTTCATGGATGAAATCGCCGAGCTTCTTCTGGGTGATCGGATCGCCGATCTGAACCGCCTGCACGGGACTGTCCTTGTGCAGCTCTTCGCTCGAGAAGGTCGCGCCGTGAATGCCGTCCTTGCCGATCCGGCCGCCGCCCATGACGATCAGGTCGCCCGGTTTGATCGTCTTGCTTGCGCCGCGGACGCCGTGCACCATCTTCGGCAGTGTGCCGACCGTGCCGCAGTAGACCAGCGGCTTGCCGATGTAGCGCTCGTCGAAGTACTCCCAGCCGTTCCCGTAGGGAATGCCGGACTGGTTGCCGCCGTCGATCACCCCTTTGTGGATGCCGTCGCGCAGCCGCCGCGGATGGAGCAGTCCCTTCGGCACATCCTTGTCATCGGTGAACGGCGAACCGAGGCAGTAGCCCCAGACGTTGATCAGGAGATCGGCGCCCTGACCGGTGCCGAGCGGGTCGCGGTTGACGCCGACGATGCCGGTCATCGCACCGCCGTAGGGATCAAGCGCCGACGGGCTGTTATGGGTTTCGACCTTGTAGACCAGGTCGATCTTGTCGTTGAAGTCGATTACGCCGGCGTTGTCGCTGAAGACCGAGACCAGCCAGTCCACCTTTTCGGCGATTTCGCGGGTACTCTTCTGGATGAAGGTTTTGTAGCAGGAGACGATCTCCTGTTTCTCACCGTTCTCGAGATTCTCATAATCGATCTTCGCGCTGAAGATCTTGTGTTTGCAGTGTTCGCTCCAGGTCTGGGCGAGCACTTCGAGTTCGACATCGGTCGGATTCTTCCCCAGACCGAACTTCTCCCGGTTCTGCGCCCGGCGGAAGTACCCCTGAATCGCCTTCATCTCCTCGAGCGACAGCGCGAGGATGCCCTTGCGGCTGATCTCCAGAAGCTGTTCGTCCGGCACCTCCAGATCGTATTCACGAAACTCGCCGCCCTGACGGCCGTTGACCATCGGCAGATTGAGCGGAATGCCGTTCGCCGCCTCTTCACCGGAGAGCACCAGCACCGACTGGATCAGTTCGTTGGCGAGCAGCTTCGAACCGATCGTCTCCGCCGTTTCCCGGGTCAGTTTCGGGCCGTAGAGGAGGTACTCGGTCGAGCTGAAAATGTGCTCATCCTCACGGAGTTTCCGGCCGAGGATGTCGCCGACCGCCGCCCGGGCGCTGCGCCCGACGTTGTCGGTGACGCCGGGTTTGAAGCCGACCGCGACGAGGTAGTCGCACTCCGGCAGCGGCTCGAAATTATCCGATTTCGCCGCGCCGACCCGCCACCCCTGCAGCACCGGGTTGTAGAGCAGCGCCGCGACCCGGCGCGCCTCCTCCTCGGCGAGTGAGGCGCTCACGGTGTAGACATCGCGGCTCCACACCTTTTCGACGGGGAAACCGAAAAACTTCGCAATCTGTTTCCTGACTCCTTCGCCGCGTGCGTCGCTCCACTGCGGGATCGGTGAAATTTCAATCCGATAGTTCATTGCCCAAACCTTTCCACGTGAACTCAAGAGAGATATCATCCCATAATTTACACCCGAACCGGAGCGGATACAAACGGCGATTCCCGAATATCGGGAATTTCCGGGGCGGGAAGTTAGCGGGTGCGGCCGAGTTCGACGACCGTCTGATAGAGGGATTCCCGTTTCCGGGAGTTCTTCTCCGCCGCGGCGTTTCCCGCCGCGTGCCAGAGCTTCGTCGCCTCCTGCTGGAGCTTCAGCGCCGTTTCCGGGCGGCCGAGCCGCCACTCGAGCAGCGCCCGGGTGGTCGAGACCGAACCGCGCAGCGCCGGAGAGGCCTCCTTCGGCAATGTGGAGAGCGCGCGCTGAAGCAGTCGCAGGGCCTCCCGCAGCGCGGCGGGATCTTCCGGATGGCGGCTGAGCAGAAGGTAGCTCATCAGATTGTCCGAATCCGGATTCCCGGAGACCGCTTTGAAGTAGCGGTCGGCGACTTCGGCGGCGCGGGGCCCGAGCTCGGAATGGCGCGCCGCCAGGTCCAGCGCCGAGAAGTAGAGCCGCACCAGCTGCGGCTTCTCTTCGATCTGCGACTCGATCAGCCGGTACGCCTCGGCGATCCGGCCGCTGTTCTCCAGCACGAAAACGCGCAGCCGCAGCGCGGCGGCGTTGCCCGGATCACTCTTCAGAATCGACGCCACAAGCTGTGCCATTCGGCGGTCGTTGTTCTCCCGCAACAGAGTCTGGAGCTCGTCCAGCATCGGGGAGAGCCGCTTCTGAAGCGCAGGATCGAACTTCTTCATGCGCCACGCTTCGAGCATTTCGCCGAGATCGACCGCTTCGCCGTTCCAGAGGATCCTGCCTTCCGGTTCGATCACGAACGCCATCGGGTAGAGCAGGCTGCCGTTCATGTATTGCGCCGTGAGTTTCCGCTTCTCGTCGATGCCGAACGGCAGGGAGAAATCGGGAAACGCCGCGAGCAGCTGCACGGCATCCGCCTCGCGGTCCGGCGTCACCACCGCAAACCGGACGCTCCCGGCGTAGGTGCGCCGCAGCTGGTTGAGCAGATTGAGCGTCTCCGGCGTGTTGGTCGCACGGGTCAGCAGAAACACCACCGCTTTGAGTTCCCCGGTCTTCTGCTCCTCCTTCGCCGGCGGCAGCACCGCCAGCGGAACGCCGCGGATCCATTTGACGGCGAGTTCCTCGGCCGGGTCGCCGGGACGCAGTGCATACAGCGGCGCGCCGGAGAGGGCGAGCAGCAGAACAGTCGGCAATGAAAGGAGGCGTGTTTTCATTTTTCCTCGTTGGCCCCGCGGGCCGGTTCAGTTTTTTTTCTGCAGAACAGCGTGTAGAGTGCCGGAATGACGTACAGCGAAAGGAGCGTCGAGCTGATCAGACCGCCGACCGGGGCGCGGATGAAGGCGCCGGAGTCGCGAACCCATTCGAGTTTCATGCCGCCGGGGAGCCGGTGGCTGCTCTCCAGTTCGTGGACCGAAGCGCGGACCGCGTCGATCACCCGGACTGCGGAAGGTGACCGGCAGTTCCGCGAGCTCTTTTCCGGAGGTGGAAAAGATCTTCGCCGCGGTTTTGCCGGGAATGACCTGGTTGTAATAGTTGGAACTGA
>CAZPWP010000149.1:0-6121 GCA_964590295.1 uncultured Victivallis sp. | reverse complement strand
AAAAGAGGGAAAATCCGTAATACTCTGTTGACTTTGACCGGAAAACGGAGTATATTATAAAAGGTGTATGCGGAAGGGGAGACGGGGAGAGAGTTTTCCCCGCTTTCTTCATCCGTTATCAGGAGTTGGATCTGCGAAGCGGCGAACCGTTTTTTCATCGTTCAGTGTTGCGGCATGTTTTTTTCTGTATCTGATATTTCTGCGGCCGGGAGGGAGGTTTCTCATGGTTGACCTTTCCTGTAAAGCGGCGTCCGGATTGCCGTATTTGTTTGCGGCATCGGCGTTTTCTCTCCTGCTGACCCGCCTGTGCATCGCAATTCTGCCGTGTTTTAAGCTGGTGGATATTCCCCGCGGGCGGCATCAGCATGACAGGGTTGTTCCCCGTGGCGGCGGCATTGCAATTATCCTTTCCTTCACCTTTATCATGGCTCTGTGGATGTTCTCTTCGGTGGACCGGTCGCTGCGCTGGTATGAAATTCCGCTGCTTCGGCATTTTGCCGTTCCGGCGGCTGCCATTACCGTGCTGGGGCTGCTCGACGACCGGTTTGAGCTGCGCAATATCGTCAAGTTGAGCGGTCAGATCCTGATTGCGCTGTATTTTTATTTTTCCGGTGCCGGAATCAATTCTCTGCTGGGAGCGGATTTGCCGATCTATATTGCTCTGCCTCTGACCGTCTGCTGGGTGATCGGCATCATCAACGCCTTCAACCTGATCGACGGGCTCGACGGGCTCGCTGCCGGACTTGCCTCGATCTCCTCCTTCTCCATGGCAGTCTGGATGTTGATTTCGGAAGAGAGTCTGGAGACGGTTGTCTGTATGCTGGTGTTCTGCGGCGCATGTCTCGGTTTTCTCAAATACAATTTTGCGCCCGCCCGGATTTTCATGGGAGATACCGGCAGTATGTTCATCGGCATGTTCTTCGCCTATTTCAGTATGGCGGAATCGACCAAGTCGATGACCATCACCAGTTTTCTGGTGCCGCTGCTGGCGATGGGAATTCCGATGTTCGATGCGTTTCTGGCGATTTTCCGGCGCTTTTTCCGCAAGTACATCAAAAAAGAAGCCGGTGTCGGAATCATGACCGGAGATCTCGATCATCTGCATCATCGCCTTCAGGGGCAGTGGAAGGATCAGAAAAAGACCGCCTGTTACCTTTACGGGCTTGCCGTTGTGCTGGTGGTCGGCGCCATGTCGACCGCACTGCTCAGCGATCTGCTTCGGTCATTGAGTTTTGCCGTACTGCTCGGCATTGTTTTTGTCGTGGTCCGTTGCGCGACCATTGAGATCTATGACGCGGCGTCTCTGATTTCGGAAGGGGTGCGCATTCCGCGTCGGAGTTTTCTGTTGACAGCGGTTCACCCGGTGCTTGACGTCGTGCTGCTCTTCCTCGCTTATCTGTTGACCTCGAAACTCTTTCAACGCAACATCATGATCAGCCCATACACGCTGAAGCAGACGATGTGCTACATCGCGCCGTATCCGGTGATTCTCGGCTTGTCCGGCATCTACCGGACCTACTGGCTGCGGGCGGGAATCACCCGTTACTACCGGCTGCTTCTCCTGCTTCTTCTGGCCTCCGGCGTGGTGCTGGCTCTGGCGCTTGGGTTCATCCTGCTGGAATTCGGCCGCGACAGAGACCAGATCTCATTGATGCGCGAGTTCTTTTCCACCTATGTCCTGCTGGGGGGGGCTTTTATTTTCGGGGAACGCTTTCTGCTGCATTACATCGAAAGTTTCGGCTTCAAGAAGCTGGCGGTGACCGTAACGGAGAATAAGAAGCGCCTGGCTCGGACCGTGATTTACGGGGGCGGACTCTACTGCCGGATGTTCCTCATTTCTCAAAACTGCACCAGTTCCGCACCTGTCGTGCGGAACGTGATCGGCATCATTGACGACAATCCCTCCCTGCGCGGCCTCAACGTCTACGGGCTCGCTGTGCTGGGAACATCTCGTGATTTGAAACGGCTGTACAACGAGCATAAATTTGATGAAATCATCATTGCTCTGAAGGATTTGTCGCCGCGGATGCGGAATAAACTTGAAACGTTCGGAAAAGAGTGTAACATCCGGGTTCTGGAGTTCCGTTGCGAATTGTCGCTGCCGGGGAAAGGAAAGAATCCGGTAAAACCGGGGGAAATGGTTCCGGAACCGGAGAAACGGAATGCTGAAACGCCCGGAGAAGCCGGATGTGCGGCGGGGGACATTCCATGAAAAGAGGGATTGCGGCGGTGCGGAGAACCAATGACGGACAGGGGACCTCTCCGGCGCGGTGCCGCGCGGTATGTTTACGGGACGTACGTTGATATGGTTGCGTTGCGAAATGGAAAATGGATGGATCTCGTGAAGTCGTCAAAGGGGAAACTGGCGATTATCGGGCTCGGGTATGTCGGTCTTCCTCTGGCGGTCGAGTTTGGAAAGAAGTTTGATACCGTCGGTTTCGACGTGAAAAAAGAACGGCTCGACATGCTGCGCCGCGGAGTCGACACGACGCTGGAAACGTCGGCAGAGGATCTCAAGGCGGCCCGGTTTCTCCGTTGCTCCGACGATCCCGGACTCCTCCGTGACCGCGACATATTCATCGTGACGGTTCCCACGCCGGTGGATCAGTACAACCGGCCGGACTTGACGCCGCTCCGCCGGGCGAGTGAAACGGTGGGGCGCGTGATGAAAAAGGGCGCGCTGGTCATCTATGAAAGCACGGTCTACCCCGGTTGCACGGAGGAGGAGTGTGTGCCGGTGCTGGAGAGGTTCTCCCGGCTGAAGTTCAATCAGGATTTCTTCTGCGGCTACTCTCCGGAGCGAATCAACCCCGGCGACAAGGAGCATACGCTGACGAAAATTCTGAAAATCACCTCCGGTTCGACGCCGGAAGCGGCGGATGCGGTGGATGCTCTCTATCACTCCATCCTGACGGGCGGTACGCACAAGGCGAGCAGCATCAAGGTCGCGGAAGCGGCGAAAGTGATTGAAAACTCGCAGCGGGATCTGAATATCGCGTTTGTGAACGAGCTTGCCAAAATTTTTCATCTGATCGGCATTGACACCAATGAAGTCCTGGAAGCCGCCGGGACAAAGTGGAATTTTCTGCGGTTCAAACCCGGTCTGGTCGGCGGGCACTGCATCGGCGTGGATCCCTACTATCTGACCCATAAGGCGCAGGCGCTGGGGTACCTGCCGGAGGTGATTCTTGCCGGCCGCCGCATCAATGACGGCATGGGGAAGTATGTGGCGGAACAGGTGATCAAGCTCATGATCCGCAAAGGTCACAAGGTGCTCAACGCAAAAGTTCTGCAGCTGGGGATCACCTTCAAGGAGAACTGCCCGGATATCCGCAGCAGCCATGCGGTGGATGTCGTGCGCGGACTGCAGGAGTTCGGCTGTGATGTGGAGATTTACGACCCCTGGGCGGATCCGGACGAGGTGCGGCAAAACTACGGATTGCATTCCTTGCGGGAAAGAGCCGGGATCGCCGGCAAATACGACGCGGTTGTTCTTGTGGTTGCCCATCGGGAGTTTGCCGGTTTCGATGTCGGAAGTGTCTGCCGGGAAGGCGCGGTGATTTTCGACGTGAAAGGGCTCTGGCCCCGGAAAATTGTAACGGAGAGACTGTGAGATGACCCGGCGTATTTTGGAAAATTCGAACGTTCTGATAACCGGCGGTGCGGGCTTCATCGGCTCGAATCTGGTTGAGGTTCTGCTGAATCAGAACAATCAGGTGACGGTGCTCGATAACTTCTCCACCGGGAAGATGGAGAATCTTCTGCCCTTTTTCTCCCGGGAAAATTTCAGATTGATCGTCGGCGACATCCGCGATCCGGAGCGTTGCCGCGAAGCGGCGCGGGGGCAGGATTTTGTTCTTCATGAAGCCGCGCTCGGGAGTGTGCCGCGTTCCATCGAGGACCCGATGACGACGACTGCCGTCAATATTCTCGGCTTTGTAAATATGTTGTATGCCGCGCGGGAGGCGGGCGTGAAACGCTTCGTCTATGCCGCCAGCAGTTCCACGTATGGCGACAGCGCCGTTCTGCCGAAGGTGGAGGAACAAATCGGCCGTCCGCTTTCCCCCTATGCGATTACCAAATATGCGAATGAGCTTTATGCGGAGAATTTCCACGCTCTGTACGGCATTGACACGGTGGGGTTGCGTTATTTCAACGTATTCGGGCGGCGGCAGGATCCTGACGGCGCTTATGCGGCGGTGATTCCGAAGTTTGTGAAAAGTCTGGTGGAGCACAAATCTCCGGTAATCAACGGAGACGGGAGTTTCAGCCGGGATTTCACCTATGTGGAGAATGTCGTTCAGGCGAACCAGCTGGCGTTGCTTGCAGAGGCCCCGGAAGCGGTCAATCAGGTTTACAACATTGCATCCGGGGAGCGGATGACTCTCAATGAGCTGTTTTTCTGTCTGAGAGACAATTTGGCCGCGTTGGATGCGGAGATCGGCAAGGTGAATCCAGTTTACGGTCCACTCCGGGCCGGGGATATTCCGCACAGTCAGGCCTGCGTTGAAAAGGCAAAGGCGCGCCTGGGATATGCGCCCGTCTTCGATGTGCGAAGCGGGTTGCGGGAAGCGGCAAAGTGGTATTTTGAAAATTTGCAGTCGATCTGATACAGGTTGCGGGACTTGAGCGAACATTACGGAAAAATTTGCTGGATATACGGTGGCGACAGGAAAGGGGATACCGGTGTTTTTCTTGTCGGGCTTACGCTTCTGGCACTCGTTCTTCGGCTGGCGGCATTGTGGTTCTTCCCCATGGTACAGCGCGATGGAATTCACTATCTGGAGATGTTGGAGGCCTGGAATGATTCAGGCAGCTATCAGGAAATGCTGAAACATTTTCCCCGAAAGGAGAGGGTTCCTCCGTTTCCGCTGCATTTGATGAAACTTCTCATGCCGCTGGGGCTTTCTGCGGAATGCTCCGCGAAGTGTTTCAGTGTTATCTGCGGCAGTCTCGTGCCGGCGATCGGATATGGAATCGCCTGGACGCTGACGAAGCGACAGTGTATTGCACTTTCCTCCGGGATCTTGTTCGCAGTTCACCCTGTTTTTATTGAATTTTCCACGCAGCCGCTGCGTGATGGTTTTTATATTTTCTGGGCTGGTTTGACATTGTTGTTTCTTTGCCGTGGAATGAGGGAGGCAAAATGGTATGACTGGTGTGCCGCTGGATTCTTTGCCGCCACTTCGTTTCTGACCCGTTACGAAACGTTGGAATTTTTCCCATTGGCTGCATTGTTCCTGGTCAGTGCTCCTGTATTTCACTGTTATTCCTGGAAGAAAGCTGTTTTGCATGGAATCCTGTTTTTTGCAGTGGTGCTGTTGACGCTTTTTCTGCTGCACAGTCTGATGGGGACCTGGCCGTTCTTCATTGACAGTTATCGGACATATTATTATGGAAAAATAATTGCACTTAAATACATATGGAAAATTTAGCGGAAATAATGGAGCTTTTGTTTCAAAAGATTCCTCGTGGGATCTTTGAGCCATTTGCGATCGGCGCGGTGATAGGCGCTGCGCTTTCCCTTGTTTCTTCCCGAAGATATCGATATTTTTTCTTTTTCTTCTGGGGGGCTGTTCTTTCCATGGTGGCATGGCGTCTTGCAATTTTAATTGTTTCCTCGCGTTATGCCTCTATTTTGATTTATCCGGCAGTCATTCTTACCGTCTATGCTTGCTTTGAAGCGGGAAAACAATTGAAAAAACGCACGCAGCTTTCCCCGACCTTCTGCCGCATGTTGCCTCTGCTGATTCTTGGAGGAATTGTTTTGGGCTGTCTGGGCAAGGCATTTCACCGGGATCCTTACGAAGATCACTGGGAAGGGGGCTATTCGGCCATCCGCGAGCAGATGAAGAAGTACGATAATAAAATTCTAGTCCTCGTCAGCAACGGAGGAGCCCTGCGGACAAAATATTACACGGGTGCTGTTACGCGGGATATCCCGGACGCTACGGCAAAAGTGCTGCAGCAGGAGGTGCGCAAGTTCAAATCTGCGGATACGGTTCTGCTGCTGGAGGTCATGGAACCTGCCGACGCCCCCATGCTGACGAAAAAAGAGCTTGGAGTTCCGGAAAGTGCCGAATGGGAGCGGATCTATTCCTCTTTTACAAATCGGAAAGAG
>CAZPWP010000148.1:0-6144 GCA_964590295.1 uncultured Victivallis sp. | reverse complement strand
ATCTGTTCGGAGACGTCGATCGAGTTGGTTTCCGAGAAGGTCCTCAGCTCCTCGATTTTCTTTTTGAGTTCGATGACCGGTTTTTCAAATTCCAGGTGAAATTCGGGCATGATTTTTCAAGCTCCTGAGCTGGGATATAGTTTTTTTCTCATTCGGTAATTTCAACCGGGGTTCGCCCCGGAACAAGGAGGTAGAGAATTTCGACATCGGCGTTGCGCATCCGGATGCAGCCGTTGCTGAGCGATTTCGTCACGCTCGATTCATCCGGGGTGCCGTGGATGCCGTAGCCGAGCAGCGGCTTTCCCGGAGTGCTCGCCGGGGCGAGCTTGAGGAAGTAGTCTCCGAGCATGTTCTCCGGATCGCCGTAGGGAATGATGCCGCCGTTCGGCGCGTACCAGGCGGGGTGTTTCAGCCGCCCGGAGATGACGAAGTTCGCGGTGGGGGTTTTCCCCAGACGCCCGATGCCGACATCAAAGACGGCGAAGAGCTGCTCCGGATGGGCTGGATTGCAGTTGTACAGTTTCAGCAGCCGCGCCCGTTTTTCCACCCGGATCCGCCACGGGCCGGGATAGACCACCAGTTTCTGATTGAGGAAGAGGGTGTTCTCCTCCGGCCGGACCCGGTTGCTCCGCTTGACCGCTTCGATCGTGGTTTTCAGCTGCGTCGCCACCCGACTGAAGCTGTCGCCGGCTTTTGCGCGGCGGGTCACGGTGTAATCCTTCAGTTCGACGCCGTTCTCCCACGCGGCGAGATTGGCGCGGGTGAGGAGAGCGGCCGCCTCCCGCCACGGGGCGGAGTTCTCGGTCAGCGCCGGATCGGCGATGAGCTGCTGCGCCTGGGCGAAGGCTTCGGCGAATTTCCCGGCGTCGAGAGCGGCGCGGAGTGTCGCGGTCGCCGCGCTCTGATCCGCCGGCGCGGCGTTGGGCGCCACCTGCGGGGCGTCCTGCGGCGGATCGCCGATCCACGGTTTGCCCTTTTCCGGTTCGACGGTCGGCGGAACGGTCCCCGGCGGAGGCGGAACCGCGGGATCCAGCGGGGTCTCCTTCCCGGCTTCCTCCGGAGATTCCTCCCCTGCGGCGGGAGCTTCCTGCGGGGGAGCCTCTTCCGCGGGGCGTTTGTCGATGATCTCCAGTTCACCGCCGGCGCCCGGCAGCGGCGATTCCCGGCCTGAGGGGGGCGCGGTCACTTCCGGCGTGTTTCCGGCCGCGGCAGAGCTCTCCGGATCGACCGGATTTTCCGTCTGCAGCGCGGAATCCGGCTCCTGCGGCGCAGCGGTTTCCCGGGGGCGGAGACAGTAGATCAGCCCCGCGGTGACACCGGCGATGACGACGAAGATGAGAAGCAGACGGATCCGCTTCCCCCATCTGCCGTTATCTTCCGGCGGCAGCGGTTCGCTGTCGAACTCGTAGTTGTTCCAAGCCATCAGTGCCTCGTCTCCCTGCTTCCGTGTCCGGTCTTTCCGTGTAGCATGCACCGCTATAATATATTGCGGTTTTGCGAAAAATCAATCCGCATCGCGGCGCAGGGGATTTGAAAAAAACGCTACTTCGCGGTATATTCTGTTTTCACCGTATTTTTCCAGAAGATCCGTCCGTACAGGAACGGCGGTGAATCATATCAACCAGGAACAGAGTATGAAACAGCAGACGACAACACTTATGAAGGGCAGCGAAGTCACCATCAAATGTCTGGAACTTCTCGGTGTCGAAGTCGTTTTTGCCTATCCGGGCGGCCAGGCGATCGAGCTGCATCAGGCGCTGAGCCATTCGTCGTTGCGGGTGATTCTGCCCCGGCACGAGCAGGGCGGCGCTTTCGCCGCCGGCGGCTACGCCCGCGTTTCCGGCCGGGTCGGCGTCTGCATGGCGACCAGCGGCCCCGGAGCGACCAACCTCGTCTCCGGCATCGCCGACGCCTACATGGATTCGATTCCGACGGTGTTCATCACCGGGCAGGTGCCGAGTTCGATGATCGGCAAGAACGTCTTCCAGGAGACCGACATCATCGGCGTCACCCGGCCGATCGTCAAGCACAGCTTTCTGGTGCTCGACGCGAACGACATTCCCCGGGTGATGCGCGAGGCGTTCCTGATCGCCTCCAGCGGACGGCCGGGACCGGTGGTGGTGGACATCCCGAAGAACATCCAGCAGCAGAAGGTGGTGCCCGATTTCGACGCGCCGGTCGCGCTCAAATGCTACCATCCTGAGCCGAAGCTGGATCCGAATGCGGTGCCGCAGATCAAAAAGATGATCGCGGCCGGCCGCCGCCCCTGTATCTACGCCGGCGGCGGCATCATCAGCGCGGATGCCTCTGCGGAACTGGTCCGCTTTGCGGAGGAGTACCACATCCCGGTGGTCACCACGCTGATGGGAGTCGGCGCGATTCCGGACGATCACCCGCTCTCGCTGCGCTGGCTCGGCATGCACGGCACCGTCTATGCCAACTACGCCGCCAACGAGTGCGACCTTCTGATCGCGCTCGGCGCCCGCTTCGACGACCGGGTGACCGGCAATCCGAAGTCGTTCGCCGTCGGCGCAAAGATCATTCACGTCGACATCGACGACTCCGAGATCAACAAGAACAAGGTGGCCGATCTCGGAGTTGTCGCCGATGTGAAGGAGGTGCTTGCCGCGCTCAACGAGTCGCCCGAACCGCAGGAGTACGCGGCGTGGTTCGCCCGCATCGCCGAATGGCGGCGGAAGTATCCGATGCACTACCGGGAGAAACCGGATCATGTCCAGCCCCAGTATGTGATGGAGGTTCTGTCGAAGCTCACGCATGGCGACGCGGTGATCGTGCCCGGCGTCGGCCAGCATCAGATGTGGGCGGCGCAGTACTACCGTTACCGCCGTCCGCGACAGCTGCTGACCTCCGGCGGTCTCGGCGCGATGGGATTCGGGCTGCCCGCCGCGATGGGGGCGAAGGTCGCCTGTCCGGAGAAGACGGTCATCAACATCGACGGCGACGGCAGCTTCCAGATGAACATCCAGGAGCTCGGCACGCTTTTTGTCGAAGAGATTCCGGTCAAGATGATCGTGCTGGACAATCAGCATCTCGGCATGGTCGCCCAGTGGGAGGACCGTTTCTACAATCACAACCGCGGCAACACGGTGCTCGGCCGCTGCAAAGGGAGCAACGGCTCTCCCGACGCGCCGTGCGGATCGTGCAGCGGGGCGTGCTCCGCGGTCTCCCCCTTCTACCCGGATTTCGTCGCCATCGCCAACGGGTACGGCGTCCCCGGGAAGCATGTGTTCACCCGGGAGGAGCTGATCCCGGCGCTGGAGGAGATGCTCGCCGCCGAAGGGCCGTATCTGCTGGATATCCACACCGGTTACGATGAACACGTTCTGCCGATGATTCCGCCGGGCGGCGACTACACCGCCATCATCATGGAGTGAGGCGGAGTTCCTTCGGAACACTATGGAGAAACGGGAGCAGAAGATGACCGCAGCCAGAGGCGCCGGGGCAAAGAAAGTTCCGGCCAGAAACATCGCCAACGTGCGCAGCGACCGGGAGAAGTTTCTGCGGGTGCTGTTCGTGCTGCTGCTTCTGCTGGGGGCGGCGGGGATCGCCTTTTTCGGCTTCTTCGGCGCCCGGCGCTTTCTCTTCTCCGGCAACGACCGGTTCCGGCTGCGGGAGATCGAGGTGCGTTCCGGCGGCTACTGGCAGGACAAGGCGCCGCAGCTCGCCGCCCGGATCGGCGTGCATCCCGGGGAGAATCTCTTCCGGATCGATCCGGGGGAGTTGCGCCGCCGCCTGCTCGCCATTCCCGGCATCGAGGAGAGCGAGGTGCAGCGCATTCTGCCGGATACGCTGCATCTGCGGGTGATCGAGCGGGTGCCGCGCGCCGTGCTCGGCAATCCCCGTTCGGAGTGGGTGATCGATGAGACCGGCGCGGTCATTCCCCGGCTCGAATCGATGAGCGCCTCGGTGCCGTTGCCGGTGATCCTCGGACTCTCCACCGACGGAGTCAAGGCGGGAATGGTGCTCGAGCGGCTCCGCCCGGCGCTGGATCTCATCATGCTGACCGTCCGCAGTTTCCCGGATATTTCGATCATCGCGGTGAACGTCCGCAATCCGGAGCGGCTCGAATTCTTCATGCGCTTCCGGGGGCAGAAGAGCTGCAAGGTGATTCTGCCGGTGCGCCATCAGAACTTCACCTATCTCCTGAGCGCGCTCCAGAGCGCGATCATCTACGCCGAGCGTCAGGGGAACACCCGCGGCACCTTCGACCTTTCGTTCGGGCGCAACGTCATCATCCGCTGACCCGCCGCCCGCTTTGCGGGGAGTTTCTATTCCAGCGCCTTGAGTCGTTCCTTCAGCAGCTTCTGAATGTACTCCTCGCCGTAGAGCGAACGCATGAGTTCGATGTTGAACTCGTAGAAGAGCTCCGCGTCCGGGCGGGTGATCATCGGGCCGAAGGAGAGCTCCACCATCGTCTTGCGCTTGATCCGGTCGTGCTCGTAGCCGGAGAGGTAGCGGATCAGGCTGCGCGGCGAAAGTTCGGTGAACTTCTTCTGGCTGAACTCCTCGGTGTAGTCGGCGGAGATGATCGAGATCAGATTCTTCGCCGTGCGCTTGACGCCGAATCCGGTGAGGAAGTCCTCGACCATCTCCATGCAGCGAACCTCGTCGAACACCGGGAAGGAGACCTTCCGTCCGCGCGAGAGGATGTTGGCGGGAAATTCATAGTTGGCCGAAAGCACCGGCATGACGTTCTCCGGCAGCGAGAAGGCGCCGCCGACGTTGGTGCGGAACTGGTACCAGTCGGTGTGGCGCGGATCGATGTCGTCGAAGAAGAGGACGAAGCGGTGGTCCGGACGGGCGGCGAGCGGTTCGACCAGTTCGCACCAGCCCCGTTCGAGCGCCTCCGGCTCGGGCAGGATCAGCACCAGGCCGGGCTGCGCCAGCACATGCGAGACGGTCAGACTGGTCTTGCCGTGCCCCGGCAGACTGTTGACCAGCAGCGGCAGGTTGGTTTTGCCCGCCGCGAACTTGCTGAAATGGTCGCGGAAGGCGCTCCGCACGCCCGGATAGCCGAAGAAGCGGCCGAGCGGCTTGGCGGAATCCACCTCGGCGGGGAGAAACTTTCCGCCGAGAAAGCGGAAGACGCGGTTCCGGCGGAACCGGTCGCATTCCGCCAGCAGGGCGGCGAGTTCTCCCGGCGAATCCGGTACCGGCGCGGTGAAGAGCTCCAGCGCGGCGGGCAGGACGCGGGCGCGCTCCGCCGCGTCGAGCAACGGGGCGGCGAGAGCGACCGCGTCGAGCAGGGCCGTTGCCTTTTCCAGCAGGAATGCGGCGGTCGGCCCCGGCTCCTTCGCCGTCAGCTCCTCCGGCAGCACCCGGTGTTCGATGAACGCCTCGAAGAGCAGCGCCCGCAGCCGGGCATCGAGACTGGCGGCGCCGTTCTCGCGGAGCAGGGCGTTGAAGTAGTCGGCGGGAGCCGCTTCGCCCGGCGTCCGCTTCTTCCCCGCGGCGAGCCGCATCAGCAGTCCGCGCAGTCGGCGGAGCATGGATTCTTCCGGCGGAATGAGGACGCCGGCATCGTCGGGGCGGGTAAAGAAGAGGTCGAATGCGTCGAGCCCGGCCTGCAGCCGGCGGGCGGTTCCGGAATCGCCCACCGTGTCACCCGTCCAGCAGCGTGCGGTCGATTTTGACCACCACCTTGACCACGGTATCGGCCGGATTGCCGTTGCCGGGCAGGTGTCCCTCTTCCGGGAAGAAGAGGGCGAAATTGCCCGGTGCGAGCGGCAGTTCCACCGAACCTTTCTCGTCGAGGCGGTAGAAGGCGATGTCGCGGACGGCGTCGTACTCCGCCGTCACCGGCAGGCCGTCGACCGGGCGGTAGACGATGGTTTCGCGTCCGGCGAGCAGCAGCTGGATGTCGACGTAGTTGCGGTGGATCTCCAGCTTCTCCGGGCGGACCGGGTGGAGATTGTAACTCTGCACCATCGCGTAGAGCCGGTCGCCGTCGATCTCGTAGCGTCCGTCCGGAGTCTCCGCGGTGCAGCCGTGGAGGAAGGCGGCGAGTTTCGCCCAGGTTCCCGGGGCGAGTCTGGCGTAGTCGGCGAAGTTGTTCAGCGAGTCGAAAATCATTATTCCGTTCCTTTCTCCGGCGCCGATTTCGGCGCGTCGGACTTTGACGCA
>CAZPWP010000147.1:0-6195 GCA_964590295.1 uncultured Victivallis sp. | reverse complement strand
CTGTTCCGAAATGGATACATTTCTCCAATGCTGACGTAATCTCCCTGCAAGGCGAACACCTCTTCCTGGTTTGTGGAAAAAGCTCCCGAACTGGAGTTCAGGAGCAATCCGGTGTACAGCCGACCGGACCCGGAAAAAACCGGTGTTCGATACATTTATAAAACGCCGGTTCCAAACATTTACGAACCCGCTCAACGACGGTTTTTCCGGAACGCTTCCACGACGACCCGCAGACGCGGATTGTCTTTCGAGGAAAGGATCTTTCCGTCAGGCGTGGACTCGTGCTCCAGACTCCAGCCGTTCCATTCACGAAAGGCGTGACAGGTCCAATCCCGGCCATACTCTTCCAGAAGTTCGATCATATCTTTGAGATATCCCTCCCGGCCTGAGCTGATAGCGGATTAAGTTAACTCCCCAGTCGGCAAGCCGCCGGAAGGCTTCCGGAGAAAGATCACTCCCTGACATCACGCCGCGGTGTTTCGTTCCGTGCCCCGGTCCGATGGCGAAACCTTCCGCCGGTCCGAATTCAGCTTCTCCGAGACGATCTGCCGACGATGGAGCAAGGAAGCGCCGTCCATCATTCCCATTTCATCAGCCGCGGAGTTTCGTCTCCTCTCATACCAATCGGAACATTTGACAACATTCTGAAATCCGCCTCTTGCAATTTCAGAATTGCTGATATATAGTAAAAATGGTTATCATTTTTTAAATAGTCCCGGCGCACCCGGGGAAACGATCGGGAGAAAAAACAATGATTCAGAAAATTCTGCTTTTTGCCACGCTGGGTGCAATCTGCGCCCTGCCTTCGTTCGCCGATGACGACATCGATCTCAGAATTAACGGCGATTTCCGCGGGGCCGCCGTCAATGCCGCCACCGCGCCCGGATGGACCGTCGCCGCCGGAAACGGATCCACCCGGATCGTCCGCGGCAATGACTTCGACGAGTTCGGCATCGAAGTGACCGCCGCCGCGCAGAGTGCGAAATCGATCTATTCGGATTTCCACCCCGTCGCCGGCAACCTTCTCAAAATTGAATCCAAGGTGAAGGGATCCGGCGTCGCCACGGTCGGATTCGCCGCCTTCGACGCCGCGAAAAAACCGCTGCCCGGCAGCGCGCAGTCCTATCAGGCCTCCCCCTGCTGGAGCAAGACGAAGAACTATTTCACCCTCAGTGATCCCAACGTCAAATTCGTCAAAATCGTTCTTGCCGCCGAAAAGGGTGCTGCCGTGACCTTTCGGGATGTGGAGGCGGAATTCAAGCCGGCCCGCGCCGTTCTGTCCGGAAATCCGGTGGCGGCCGCGGTCCCGGCCGCCGCGCAGGTGGTGGCGCCTCCCGCCGCTCCCGCCGCATCGGTCGCGGCTCCGGCTGCCGTGCCCGCGATCCCGGCGACGGCTCCGGTGCGGATGCTGATTCACGACAAACTTTATTCGATCAGCAGCATCTCCAACACGGTCTGCCAGGCGACGGTGCCGCTCCGGGGGGAGATCGATTTCGACCTCGAAGAAGATGCTTCCGAAGGGCTCTACTGGACCGTCAGCAGCTATGACGCAAACATCTGCCGGGTCGAAATGAAACATGACCGCGGCGGCATCTGGCCCTTCCGCTGCGACAAGGCGGAGATCGAGCTCAAGGGGGTCGCACCCGGCACCACCACGGTGGTCTTCGCCTATCCGGACGGGAAAACCTTCAGCGTTCTCTTCACCGTCCGCTGAAGCGGCGGAACCGGGCCGAAACTCTCCGAGGAACGGTTCTCATCGTTCCCCGGATTTTTTCTGCACTGCCCCGGCGGACGGAGTCCGGATCACCCGGTGCGACACGACGCGGAGTTCCCGCGACGCAGTCGAACGGAGTCGGGCGGAGCCGCTCCGGCGATGGAGGAGTTGCCGGGCGTTACCCGGCGCGGAAGTTCAGCCGATTGCCCTTGTCCTGCCGCACGTCCCGCAAAAAGTCGACCTTCCCCGGCCGGAACCGTCTTCATTCACCGGGGAGGGTAACGCGTTGGAAACGGTCTGCAAAAAAGGCCCCGGCAAGATGCCGGAGCCGAAGGAGCCGCTTCCCCGGGGCAATTATTTTTCTGCCGAAGCCTCGGCGGGGGAGGCGGAATCCTCCTTCTTCTCCTCTGCCGGTTTTGGTTTTTCGCGGAAGAAGCTGTCGCGCTTGAGTTCGGCATTTTCCAGGACACTCCGGTCGACCTGATAGGCCCAGCCGGAAAGACGTTCATTGAGCTTCTTCGCCTTTTCCAGATTTTCGGTGCGGGTTTTGGAGAACTCCTGGTCCAGTTTCTCCTTCTCTTCCTTCTTTTCATCCTCGCCCGCTTTGCGGGTCACCGGACCGTCGTAACGGACCGAAATCTGCACACTGCATTTGCCGTCCTCCCCGGCGACGGGACGGAGGAGGTAGACGAAGTTGTCCGCATCGGTCAATTCCAGCTCCGGAACCTCTTTCCCCGGCGCGGAGGCCTTCTCCACATCGGAGAAACGGAGCCACGAAAAGGCACTCTTGAAGGAGTCCACCTTGCCGGTGTCCACCTCTTTCCCCGCCGGAACGGCTCCGGTCGGCGCAAGTGCGGCGGGCGACCCCTGTTCGACAAGTTCCCACTCGGTTTTGCCGTTTTTGCGGAGGACGGCGCGCTTCAGGCCGGAGACCTGGAAGAACTCCTGGTCCAGCCACTCCGGCATGGCGGAGTCCACCTCGGAGAAGGTCTTCGAGACCAGAACGCTGCGCCCGTCCGCGAGGCGGAGATAACGCCCGGAGGCTCCCATGCCGCCGCCCATGCCGAAGGGATCGGCCGCGGCCGGGGCGGATCCCGCCTTCTCATACAGTTGGCCGAAGAGAAGACGCCGCAACTCTTTGCCGTCTCTGCCCGAGAGCGTCACCGAAACGGCGCCGCTCGCCGGAGTGAGTTTCAGCGAAGCGGCCTGTGCGTCGTCGAGCGTCAGTTCACGGGCGGCGCGGGCGTCGCACAGCGCGACGAAGAGTTCACGCAGCTTGTTGTAGTCGGCGGGATACCCCGCACGCTCCTTCACCCGCCACCCGTTGGTGGAGCGCTCGAGCGTAATCGATTTGCCCTCCTTTTCCAACCGGACGGAGTAGACGTTGTCGCTGCTGAACTCTTCCGGCAGCAGCAGGGCGTCGGCGGCGGAACTCTCTTCCGCACTCTCCTGCCGCAGGAAGTAGATCACTCCCAGAATGACCGCGATCAGGGCGAGTAGAATCAGATGGTTGCGTTTCATCGGCGCGCTCCTCTTCTGTGCCGGATGACCGCGACGACGATCCCCGCGAGGATGACCAGCAGCGGCATCAGGGCCATGTTGATGAAAATCAAGGTGTTTTCCAGCGAATCGATCTTCTGCCGCAACTGCTTGCGGACCTGCTTGAGTTCCTTGCGGGCCTCTACTTCCTTCTGGCGGAACTCCTTGAGCAGTTCACGCTGCTCGGAACTCAGAAGTTCGCTTTCGCCCGGCTTGCGCTTGCTCTGCAGCTCGGTGATCTGCTGCTGCACATCGCGGAGGTCGTTCTCCAGCTTGACGATGCGGTCCCGGAACTCTTTTTCGGCGTCCGCCTGCAGGTCGCGCACCACGGTGAAGGGATGCGACGCGGTGCCGCGCGCCCGGATCTCCAGCAGATTGTCGTCGCCGCTGAGCTGATCGACCATGTTCAGCGCGAAGTTCAGATTGTCGTTGATCGGCTGTGCGACCTTCTGCCCGAGGAAGTTCATCTCACGCACGCAGAAGGGATCGTACAGCATGTCTGCGTCGCCGATCAGCACGACGAAGCCGGGTTTGACCGATTTCGCGAGACCGGACGCTTTTTTCGGAGCGTCGGATTTCTTCGCATCCTGATCCGCGGTTTTGCCCTCTTTCGCGGCGTCCGTCTTTTCCTCCTCTTCGGCGGCTTCGGCGGCTTCGCCGGGTTTCCCGTCGGGGAAGGCGGTCGGGAAGGTTCCGGTCAGCTTGACGGCGAGCGCATGCTTTTTGCCGTCGGTTTTGAGGTTGCGGAGGATCATTTCCCCGGGCTGCTGCGCCGCGAAGGTGTCGGCGAATCCGGCCTCATCGGAGGTGTGCAGCAGCGTGGTCTGCCGAATCCCTTCGACCGGCTTGCCGGAGAAGCTCCCGGCGCAGAAGAGCAGCAGATTGTTGAGCGAGGCGACCGCCGGATCGGCGGAATCCATCTCATCCCGGGTGAGGGAGAGGACGGTCGGCATCGTTTCGACCGTGCCGTAGCCGCTGCGCATCCGGGTGCCGAGCTTGCGGTCGGCGACCAGCTTGTCGGCGGTGAATTCGATTCCCCAGCGCGACAGGAGTTTGTCGAGCGAGGAGCCGGCGGGCTTCATGTACGGCTGGTTCATGCCGGAGATCGGGAAGGGGTCGAGGAAGGCCAGCAGCCGCCCGCCGCGCAGCACGAACTGGTCGAGCGCATAGAGCGTCGCATCGCCGAGATCGCCGGGATGAATCGCCAGAACCACGTCGATGTCGGCGGCGATCTCATCGGCGGTGGCGGGGATCTCCGTCACGTCGAAGTTGCGCTTGAGTTCGGTGATGATCCGCCACGGCGGCTTCGGCGTCTGACGCTGCTGCATCATCATGATCTGGGGCGTGTCGTAACCGCCCATGACCGGCAGGGCGCTCAGAATGCCGAGCTTGACCTTCTTCGTCGCGGTCACTTCGGTAATGGCGCGCGAGAGGTCGTATTCGAGCTGGGCCTCGTTCTCCGGATTGAGGAAGGGGAGCACCGCGGTCTTGCCGCCGGAACTCACCGCGACGCCGAGGTAGACCGGCTCGCCGGCGCCGAGCGCGTCGAGCGCCTGCCCGGAGATGCCGTCGAGCACGGCGGAATCCTCCTCATCCGAATCGGGGGTGGGATTGAGTTTTTTGAGTTCGACCTTTTTCCCGCCGGCGCGCTGGAATTCGCCGAGCAGATCCTCGACGCGCGAGGCGTGGGTCTTGAGGTAGGCCGGCATATCCGCCGCGTTGCGCGAATAGTAGAAGCGGATGCTCACCGGCTTGTCGAGATGTTTCAGGATGTTGCCGGTTCCGCGGGAGAGGGTGTAGCGCTTTCCTTCGGTACAGTCCCAGCGCAGGTTGACCGGCTTGAGGATGGCATTGAGCAGAATCAGAATGGCCGCGACGATGAGGATTCCGACGAGGGAACCGGCGACGGCGGCGGTTTTCTTATGGTTGGAATTGGCTTTCATGCTGTGTAGTACTCCTTCTCGTTGCGGGTCAGCTCCGGCGGTTTTTCAGAACGACGCCGGTGATGAAGAGCGCCAGCACGATCAGCGACAGGAAATAGACGATGTCCCGCAGATCGAAGACGCCGCGCTGCATGCCGGTGAAGTGGAAGAATACGCTGAGATCCGCCGAAAATCCCACCAGACCGGCGGGGGCGCCCCAGCGGAGCAGCAGTCCGGTCACCGGCGGGAAGCCGATCAGCACCAGCAGCAGGCAGATCACCGTCGCGGTGATGAAGCTGATGACCTGGTTGCGGGTGAAGGCGGAGGTCATGCCGCTGATCGCCAGATAGGTTCCGGCGAGCAGGAAACTGCCGGTGTAGCCGGTCAGGATCGGACCGGCGTCCGGATCGCCGAGGTAGCAGACGGTGAAGACCATCGGCAGCGTGAGCAGGAGCGCGATGCCGAGAATGATCCATCCTGCGAGGAATTTCCCGAGGATTGCCTGCGTCACCGAAACCGGCATGGTGAAGAGCAGTTCGAGCGTGCCCAGCCGGCGCTCTTCCGCCCACTGCCGCATGCCGATTGCCGGTACCAGCAGGATGTAGAGCCACGGGAGCCAGAAGAAGAACCCCTGCAGATCCGCTTCGTTGCGGACGAAGAAGCCGCTGATCATGAAGGTGAAGAATCCGGTCAGCGCCAGGAAGATGATCAGAAAGACGTAGGCTACCGGAGAGGTGAAGTAGGCGCCCAGTTCACGCCGGGCGACGGTCAGGATGTTTCTCATTATTTCGCCTCCTTTCCGGCGGGGCTGTCCGGGGTGGTCAATGCGCGGAACACCTCATCGAGTTTTCCGGGTTCCGTGTGGAGTTCGATGAAGTTCCAGCGGTGCTCGTCGAGGAACTTCTTGACGTCGGCGGCGAACTCGTCCGCCGGTGCGGCGGAGTGGAGTTCCAGCTCGGTTCTGCCCGCTTTCTCCCCCTGCAGGGTGGCCGAACTGGGCTTCGGCAGTTTCCCGAGCGC
>CAZPWP010000146.1:0-6207 GCA_964590295.1 uncultured Victivallis sp. | reverse complement strand
GGCTCAATCTTCCGCACATACTGCAACTTCTCCCGGTCGATCGCAATCTTCACCCCGGGTTCCGGCCCGAAAAGAATGCTCTTGGCATTCTCCTCGTAAAGCGCCCCCAGTTCCACCTCGCCAGTCTTGTAACGAATCTCACAATTCGCAATCCAGACATCGATCGCCTTCGGACGACACACCTTCCCCTTCTCCAGCTGCACCGTGATCGTACGGCTCTCCGGATTCGCCCGCGGATGCGACACCGTCACTTCATGAAATCCCGGCGACATCTCCCGCACCACAATCGGAACCGTGCCGGTTGCACTCACACCATTCGATTCCGTCCGGCCCACCAGTTTGCCATCCACCGATACCATCACGCCCGCCGGACGGACCGTCAGCTCCAGCATTCCCGTACTCTTGACCAGCGGGAAACGTACCTCATCCTGAAAACCCGAAACAATCTCCACCGTTTTTTCCGCCGGGTCGTAGCCCGCCTTGACCACGCGGATCGTATAGACCGCGGGCGACAAGTCTTCCAACGTACACGGCGTGATGCCGCGCTTGGCCTCGTTGACAAAAACTTCCGCTCCCGCCGGGTCCGAAGCAACCTTCACTCCGCCGGGATGCGCACTGAGCACAAACTCCCGCACCAGATGCTGCCCCCTGCTCAGGGTCACCGTCTGCTCCAGCGGCACATACCCGCTCCGCTCCAGCCGGATAAGGTATTTCCCCTCGTTCAACTCCCCCTTGTAGGGCGTGACACCGACCACACGCCCGCTGATTGAGAGCTGCGCCCCCTGCGGACTGCTGTTGAAAGCAACTGTTCCGACATTCTCGTCAAGGTCGATCAGAATCTGTTTCGGACGCTCATCCCCCACGCTCCACTCGACACTCCGCTGCGCATAGCCCGGCATCCGCAGATAACCGGAATAGTTCCCCATGCGCACCTCTTCCAGCACCAGCGGCGTCGCTCCGACTACCCGTTCGTTGACCACCAGTTCCGCCCCGGTCGGACGGGTATTGATCAGCACAGAGGCGCTGACCGGTTCCAGTTCCAGTTCAATCCGCTTGAACTCCCCGTCTCGCAGCTCGACCTTCTCCCATTTCTGCCGGAAACCGGGCGCAGAATATTTGAAGAGATAAGTCCCCGGCTTCACCTGAAGCTGGAAGGGCGGCTTCGAAAACACCTGGCTGCCGGAGACGATTTTCAGCCCCGCCGGACCGACAATCCGCAGCCGCGCCGATGGCGGATTCTTCGGACGCGTCCCGCCGCGCAGCAGAAACAGCATTCCGCCTCCCAGCAGAATCAGGAGGAGCACCACCAGCACGATTGTGGTTCTGGACAACTTTTTCATCGCTTCATTTTCCCAAGATAATTGTCAAGCTTGAACAGCCGCTGGCGGGCGATATCGAATTCGGGCGACTCCTGATCAGCCAGCTCCATCACCTGAAGAAATACCTGACGCATCCGCTGGAAATCCCGAATGCCGCCCAGACGAACTCGCTCATACTCCAAATTGTCCAGTTTGCGTTTGCGCAACTCCTCCGCCTCGGTCAGGCGGCGCTTCGCCCGGTCCCACAGCGGCGGATGCGGCGAGAACTGCTCCAGATAGTTGACCACCTGCCGGTAGCGGTCGATCGCGTCGCGCAAGTTGGTCGGCCGCGCCTCCCGGTTGGCATACAGATCCTCCGCCTTGGCGAAACTGGCCGCCGCCTGATTGCGCAGCTCTTCGGGCGTCAGCGAAATGGTCTGCAGCCCGTAACTCTCCGCAAAGTCGTCGATCGCCTTCTCCACCGCTTCGAATTCCGCCGGAACAAAACGCCCTGCCACCCGGAATTCCAGCAGTTCCGACTTCCCGGCAATCACCAGATGACGGGAAATCAGCTCCTTCGTGCGCGGCGCCGTCGGCTGTACCATCGTCTGGATTCCCGAGGAACGAATCCGGTTGCGCAGAATCGACACCGCCCCGGAGTTGAGCTTTTCAAATGTCCGCTGGTAGTGACGCTGTGATTTGAGATCGTCCAACGTGAAGGTCACCCGGCCGTTCTCCAGCTGCATCGCAAAGCGGAACACATTGTCCGGCGCCTTGATCTCCTTCTCGAAAAAGAGCGTAAGCGGCGGTTCCTCCGCAGCCGCCTTCGGTACCTTCCGTGCCGCATCCGGCCCCATCCACCGCAGCACGCTGGTGATCACCACCACCGCCACCACACCGATCACCGTGTAGAAGGTGAGGTTCGAGATCCGACGGCGCGGCTTCGATTCCGCCGCGGCCGGTTCCGCGGTCTCCGAAGCGCTGTCCGCTCCGCGCTCCGGCTGCGGTTCGATCCGCCGGGTACGGTCAAAAAGCGATCCCGCCCGGCCAATCAGCAGGGCGGCGAGATCGGTCTTCGTTCCGGCACCATTCTCGCCGGTCGCCTCCCCCGCCTTCAAGGCGGCCGGGGGCGGTTCGGATAACGGCAGCGGTGCCTCCACCGTGGTTCCCGGAGCGGTCTCCGGTTCGAGTGCCCGTTCCACTTCAGGGAGGAAAGGCGCAACCGAAGGAATCGGATTGAAGATCACCTTCGGCGGTTCCGCATTGAGTCCGGTCACCCGGATCATCTGGTCGCCGATTTCAATCAGATCCCCTTCGGCGAGTTCCCGTTCGCCGCCGATGCGCACCCGGTTGAGTTTCACCCCGTTGGTGCTGCCCTGATCGCAGATCGTCCACACCCCGGACTCGTTCTGCCGCAGCCGGGCATGGTACCGCGATACCGCCTCGGTCGGGATCCGCAGAATATTGCCGTCATCCCTCCCGATGGTGATCTCCGGCAAGGCGAACTCCACTTCATCGCCGCCGCGCACACCATTGACAAAAAAAATCTTCATCCGTATCTCTCGCTTCCTCTCTCCCGGACCACTCTATTCCACGCCGTTTGAACAAGGAGAAATTTCCGCTTTTAACATACTCTTCTCCTGCAGTTTTTCAATTGCTTCCCCATCCAAAGTCGAATTTAAATTCAGCCGGTCTCCCACCTGCGTCCGGGTCGCGGCGATCACGCCCGCCGGAAGTTCCACCACCGTAACCGCCCGGCGGCAGCAGACCGGCCACCGCCAGGGTTTGAAATCAGAGCGCACCGCCACCACTTTGCGATCGGCATCCAGAAAAATCAGATCCAGCGGAATCGACATCCAGCAACTGTGCACCGAACCGCACCGTTCGAACACCATCGCATCGAGCTCCCCATCGACGAAACGGCGCCCGATCATGCCGCGTAGCCGCGAAAACCAGCCCTCCGCCCAGCGGGGATGCCGGGCCAGATACTGTCGTTGAGTGATATTATAGATCATCGCAACAATTCACCTCATCTCGAAAAGAGTCCCATCACCTGGTTCGCCAGCGGCCCGAGCAGCATGATGAACACCGCCGGAAGAATGAACAGCACGATTGGAATAATGATCTTCACCGACGCTTCATTGGCCCGCTTCTCCGCCAGCATGAACCGCTTGCCGCGCTGGACATCCCCCTGAATGCAGAGCAGCCGGGCGATGCTCACGCCGAGTTCCTCCGCCTGAATGATCGCATTGATCGTCGCCGTCAGGTCCGGCTGCCGCACGCGCTGCGCCAGATCGCGCAGCGCGTCGGTACGCTTCCGCCCGAGCTGGATTTCCTGAAACGCCCGGGTCAGCTCTTCGCCGAGCTCATCCGGCTTGCGGCGGGCAAGAATGTCCCGCAGAGCCGACATGAGATCGCGCCCAGACTCCACCGAGAGGGTCAGAAGATCGAGGACGTTCGGCAGCGCCTTCATGATCGCCAGGTGGCGGCGGCGGATCGCCGCATCGAGTATCCTCCCCGGGTAGACCGCGAACAGTCCGGCCAGAATCGCGCAGACGATGATATGCCACGAACAGGCCCCCAGCACCAGACAGCAGAAACCGCCCCCCCAGAACAGTAGTTTGAATCCGACAAAATCCACCGGGGTGAAGAGTTCGCCGTACCCGGCCATCCAGAGGCGCGGTGCGAGGATGTCGCGCCAGCCGGCGAATGACGGCGAGGCGGCCAACCTCCGGGTGAGCGGCAGAAACGGCACCGCCAGCCGCAGCAGCAGCGGAACATACCGGGGGTATCCATTGTTCCGGCGCAGCTCGACTCCGGAGATCGCCCGGAAGAGAAACAGCATCAGACACCCGACGGAAATACCGGCACAGCCGGCGGCGAGAAGATCGATCCAACTGCTCATTCCGGCTCCCTCATACTTCGATGGTGACGATTTTCCGGATCATCCAGTACCCGGCGATGTCGAGCAGCACCACCAGAAGGATCCCGATGATTCCGATCGGGCTGTGGAGAAACGACCGCATCATCACCGGATTGATATGGTACATGCCAACAGTTTCTGCCGCATTTTTTCTCCCGGTCGAAAATCATACATTCATCTCTTTAGCGAATATATACCTTCCGGCTGAAATTTCCAGAGCCGACGAGGAAAATTCCCCGATTCCGCCGTCGAAACCCGGAATCACTCCCGGCTCCGGCGATTGACAAGCGCCCGAATCCCCTCCCCGGCCCAGAACACCGCCGAACAGCCGACAACACTCCATACCCAGTCGAGCGGAGCGAGCGGCGTCACCCGGAACGCCTTTCCGCCGAAGGTCACGATCACAATCTGTCCGATCAGAATCACGCCTGCAATCGCATAGAACATGCTGTTCCCGCGAAACCGTGCAAAGAAGCCGCGTCCTGAACCACAGGCGCGGACGTTGAAGAGGTTCCAGAACTGAATCATCACAAAGACCGAGAAGAAAAGCGTCTGTTCCCGCAGCGCCACCGTTCCGGTATGTCCCTTCATCCGGAACAGTGCGAACAGAAAGAACACCACCAGTACGATTCCGCTACCGAAAATCCAGCGCGCCATATCGGGCGTCACGATGAAATCGGAGTTCCGGCGGGGGGGACGGTTCATCACCGACGGATCCGGCGGTTCCGTCGCCAGCGCCAGCGCCGCAAAGGTATCCATAATCAGGTTGATCCACAACATCTGAATCACCGTCAGCGGCAGTTCCACCCCGATGAAGGGGCCGATCACCGCAATCGAAAGCGCCGTCACGTTGATCGTCAGCTGGAAGATGATAAAACGCTGGATGTTCGCGTAAAGCGAACGCCCCCAGAGCACCGCGTTGACCACGCTGGCGAACGAGTCGTCCAGCAGAATGATCGCCGCCGCCGCCCTGGCGATCGCCGTGCCGGTACTGCCCATCGCAATTCCCACATCGGCGTTGTTGAGCGCCGGAGCATCGTTGGTTCCGTCGCCGGTGACGGCGACCACTTCGCCGGAACGTTTCAGCGAACGCACCAGCCGCAGTTTGTCTTCCGGGCGGGCGCGGGCCATGATCTTCAGCCGCCGCCCGGCCTCCACCGCCTCCTCATCACTGAGCGCGGCATACTCTCTCCCGGTGATCACCTCCCCGGGCGCGAAATCGCCGTCCCCGGCCAGTCCGATCTGGCGGCCGATCTCCCGCGCGGTTTCCGGACTGTCGCCGGTCACCACCTTCACCCGGATTCCCGCCCGGCGGCAGCAGGCCACCGCCGGCGGCACCTCCGGCCGGACCGGATCGGCAATCGCAGCGAAGCCCATCCAGACCAGATCGCGCGCCTCCTCCGCCAAATCGGCATCCTCCGCCAGGTCGCCCCGGCGGAAACAGATCGCCAGCGTGCGCATCCCCCGCGCCTGCCAGGAGTGAAGCTCCTCCTCCAGCTGCCGACGCGATTCGACGGTCAGTTCCTCTTCGCCGGATGCGGTGAGCCGTTTCGCACAGCGCCCCAGCAGAATTTCCGGCGCCCCCTTGATGTAGAGCACCATCCGGTCATCCACCGCGGAACGGCCGTAGGTGGCCATGAATTTGCGTTCGGTCGAAAAGGTCAGCTGTTCCTTGAGCTGAAAACGGAAGCGCAGCTCCCGGAAATCCACCTGACGGCCATGCAGGTAGAGCAGCAGCGCCCCCTCGGTCGGATTGCCGACCGGTTCTGCCTCGCCATCCACCCCGATCGAGAGGTTGCCGGTGGTGTTGACCGCGATACTTTCCTCCAGCAAGAGTCCGCTCCCCTCCGGGAATGCGGCGAAGTGCATGCTGTTGACCCGCATCCGGTTCATCGTGAGTGTGCCGGTCTTGTCGGTGCAGATGACCGTCGCCGCCCCCATCGTCTCGCAGGCGTGCATCTTGCGCACCAGATTGTTCGATGCGGT
>CAZPWP010000145.1:3895-6304 GCA_964590295.1 uncultured Victivallis sp. | reverse complement strand
CAGACGAAGGCGCCGGCGCCCTCCTTGATGATGATCTCCAGCTCGCGGCCGTTGATCACATTGTGCTTGTGTTCGTAGATCTGGGCGATGGCGATCTTGAGATGCTTGATCGCCATCGGATATTCGGCGCGGCAGTAGATGAAGAGTTTGGTCGCTCCGGTGGCGTGGGCGGCGATCAGCATGCCTTCGAGCACCTGATGCGGCACGCTCTCCATCAGCGAGCGGTCCATGAACGCGCCGGGGTCGCCCTCGTCGGCGTTGCAGATCAGAATCTTCTCGTCAGCCTGCTTGGCGGCGAGGAAGCTCCATTTGTTGCCGGTCGGGAAGCCGCCGCCTCCGCGGCCGCGCAGCCCGGAACGCTTCACTTCATCGACCACTTCGGCCGAGGTCATCGCCAGCGCCTTCTCCAGCCCCTTGTAGCCGCCATGGGCGACGTAGTCTTCGTAACTGGTCGGGTTGATCCGTCCGGCGAGCGCCAGAATCTTGACCAGCTCCTTCGCCTTGCGGGCGGCGGGAATCTCAAACCTGCTGTCGGGGCCGACCGAGAGGATGTTTGCGATGGCGGCGTCGGTCGGACGCACGTCGCGGTAGAAGACCGGTTCGCCGAAGTCGAGGAGCACCTCCACCAGCGGTTCGGCATAGCAATGGCCGAGGCAGCCGGTGCTTTCGACCGGAATCGACCCCGCGTCCTGACGGAGCCGCTCGAGGACCGCATCAGCTCCGGCTGCAACGCCGCAGCTCGCCACGCCGACGCGGATTTTCTGGATTCTGGGGGCGCTCATTTCGCTTCATACTCCTTCAGAATTTTGATCATGCTCTTGCGGTCGAGCTTGCCGTAGACCCGGCCGTTGACGCTCATCACCGGCGCCAGACTGCAGCAGCCGAGGCAGGCGACGGTTTCGAGCGAAAAGTGCCCCTTCGCGTCGGTCTCTCCGGAGGAGATTCCCAGTTCGCGCTTGAGCCACTCCTGAATGAGCGGCGAGCCCTTGATGTGGCAGGCGGTGCCGTCGCAGACGGCGATCTTGTACTTGCCGGGTTTGACCCGTTTGAACTGAGCGTAGAAGCTCAGCACGCCCTCGACCTCCACCGCGGGGATGCCGAAATATTCGGCGATCGCCTCGATGCTTTCGTCGGAGACGTACCCCTCGGCCCCCTGAACCGCCTGCAACCCCTTGATGAGGTTGCTCGGTTCCCGGCCGACCTTCTCCAGAAACGCATACTTCGGATTCATTACCCTTGAAACTCCTGTTTCCTTGATGAGTTCAATATGATTCGTTCGTCAAACCTGGACCGCGAGGAGTCCCTCCCGTCCGGGAAATTCCTTCAGCTCCATCCGCCCCTCTGGTGCGCTCTTCTTCACCTCCGCCGCGACGACATCGAGCGGCACGACCCGGTAGCCCAGCTCCAGCACCCGGCGGAGGTACTCTTCGAACATTCCGGCGCACCGCCCCCCCTCGGCTTCCGCGTGGATGGTGAGGACGTTGAGCCGTTCCGGCTTCAAGAGCGAGATCTGAAACTCGTTGTAATTTTCATCGGTGACCCCGTTGCGGCCGAGCGCTTCATCGTAGGTCGGCAGCGTTACCGGAATCTGCAATTGTTCGAGCCGCCGGCCGTTCACCACCGGGTGGAAGGGAAACTCCCCCCGGCAGTCGCTGTTGTAGTCGAACGGGAACTCCGATTTGACCTCCAGCAACTGCGCATTGGTCCGCCACCCCGGCGCGGCGCTGGTGCGGGGGAGGGTTCCGGTGATCTTCTCCAGCTCAGCGAGGCCGGTGCGCAGTTCGGAACGCATGGCTTCGGCGCTCATCGTCGTGAGTTTCGCCTGTTCCCTGTGATGGTCCCAGGCGTGGAAGCCGACTTCGTGCCCCGCCTCCTTTGCCGCGCGGATCACGTCGGCGTGGCGATGGCCGATTTTCGGTCCCGGCCAGGCGGTCCCCATCAGCACGATCTCCGGGCTGTAGAGCCCGACCGCATTGGTGCGGAGCATCTTCCACAGAAAGGCGGGGCGGAGCAGCCGCCACAGGTGGCGGCCCATGTTGTCCGGCCCGACCGAGAAGTAGAAGGTGCCGCGGACACCGTACTTCCCGAGGATCCGGCAGAGTGTGGGCACGCCGCGGCCGGTCCCCCGGAAGGTATCCACGTCAATGCGCAGTGCGATGGTCTTCATATCGCTCCGTCGAGGTTGAATTCACCGGATTTGATCGCTTCGGAGAGGAAGAAGTCCAGCGTGGTCTCGATCGATTTCTCCAGCGGAATATGCGGTTCCCAGTCGAGGAACTTCTTCGCGTTGCGAATGCTCGGCACCCGGTGCTGCACATCCTGATACCCCTTGCCGTAGAAGGCGCCCGACTCGACCACCAGATAGCCGGCGAATGGGGGGAACTTGCTGCGCAGAGGATGCTTGTCGAA
>CAZPWP010000145.1:0-3885 GCA_964590295.1 uncultured Victivallis sp. | reverse complement strand
GACCAGCATTTCGGCCATCGCCTTGATGCTCGCCTCGTTGGCCGGGTTGCCGATGTTGATGATCTTGCCGGAGCACTTGCCGTCCTTGTTCTCGATGATGCGGTAGAGCGCCTCGACACCCTCCTTGATGTCGACGAAGCAGCGCTTCTGCTCGCCGCCGTCGATCAGCTGGATCGGCGCGCCCTGCACCAGGTTGAGGATCAGCTGGGTGATTGCGCGGCTGCTGCCGATCCGGGCGCTGGTCAGGCTGTCGAGCCGGGGCCCGATCCAGTTGAACGGACGGAACAGCGTGAACTGGAGCACCCCTTTCGCGCCGTAGGCCCAGATGACCCGGTCGAGCAGCTGCTTGCTGGTCGAATAGATCCAGCGCTGCATTCGGATCGGCCCGGTGACCAGCTTGGAGTTGTCCTCGTCGAACCGGGGATCCTCGCACATGCCGTACACTTCGCTGGTCGACGGGAAGATGATCCGCTTGTTGTACTTGACGCAGTAGCGGACGATTCGCAGATTCTCCTCGAAGTCCAGTTCGAAGACCCGCAGCGGATTGCGGGTGTATTCGATCGGCGTGGCGATCGCCACCAGCGGCAGGACGATGTCGCACTTGCGGATGTGGTATTCGATCCATTCGCGGTGGATCGAGATGTCCCCTTCGCGGAAGTTGAAGCCGGGGCGGTCGAGCAGGTGATCGATGCAGTTGCTCCGCAGGTCGAGGCCGTAGATCTCGTATTTGCCGGAGTCGAGCAGCCGTTCGCTGATGTGGCTGCCGATGAAGCCGTTGACACCGAGAATCAGCACCGATTTCTTGCGCCAGGCGGCGCGGAGGCGGCGCGGATCGTCGTTCCAGACCATGTTCTCGACGATGCGGGCGTCGGCGGCGAGCTGGTCGCCGGTGGTGAAGATGCCGCCTTCGAGCTGGGCGGTTTTGATCCGGAGCGCGCCTTCGCCGCAGGCGATGGTGAAGGGAGCGCTGGAGAGCACCGTGCCCGGCGCCGCCTTGCGAGCTGCCGGGACCGTGTCGACCGACCAGAAGTAGCATTTGCGGTCGCCGATGAAGCTGAACGCGCCCGGATAGGGACGGGTCACTGCGCGGACGAGGTTGCGGATCTCCTTTGCGGATCTGTTCCAGTCGATGCGGCCGTCTTCCGGGCCGCGTTTGCCGAAGGTGGTGGCCTGCGATTCCTCCTGCGGAATGCGGACGGCACGCCCTTCGCGCAGCAGCGGCAGGGCGCGGTCGAGCACCACCGCGGTCGCGGCGACCGCCTTGTCGAAGAGGGTACGGGCGGTGTCGTCGTCGGTGATAAAGAACTTCTCCTGATCGATGATGTCACCGGCGTCGGCTTTCTGCGTCATGTAGTGCAGCGTGACGCCGGTTTCGGTCTCGCCGTTGATGATTGCCCAGTTGATCGGCACGCGGCCGCGGTACTTCGGCAGGAGCGAGCCGTGGAGGTTGATGCAGCCCCGTTTGGGAATGGAGAGCAGTTCCCCCTTCACCAGGTTGCGGTAGTAGAAGCTGAAGAGGAAGTCCGGCGCCATCGCCCGGATCCGTTCTACCCAGACCGGGTGGTTGATGTCCTCGGGGGCGAAGACGGGGAGGCCGCGTTCGCCGGCCAGTTCCGCGACGGAACCGAACCAGATATTTTCCGACGGATTATCCTTGTGCGTGAAAATGGCGCTGATTTCGAATCCGTTCCGCTCCAGCGCTTCGATGCCGGCTCTGCCGATATTGTGATAGGCCAGTAGCACACACTTCATATGACTGCTCCTTCCGGTGGCGAATGGATGAATTTTTACCACTGAATTCAAAAATAATAATAAAACGATGTAATATAGTTCAATTTGCGGAAATTGCCAGAGGGATTGCAAGATTCAGGACAATTTTCACGCTTCCGGTTTCCCGGGGAGGGGATGGGCGAGGAAGAGAATCTGCCGGTTGCGGGCGAACTGTTCCAGTTCGGCGAGGACGGCGTTCCGCCGTTCGCGGTCGAAGTTGACGCAGACGTCGTCGAAGACGATCGGGAGCGGTTCGGACTCCCGTTCCGAATATTCGATCAGGGCGAGCCGCATGGCGACCATCAGCTCCTCCAGCGTTCCGCGGGAGAGCTCGGCGACGCGCTTCTGCAGCCCGGTCTGTGAGTCGGTCATCAGCAGCTCGCCGGTGGCGAGCGATTTGTGGACGCGCGAATAGCGGTTGCGGGTGAAGTGTCGGAAGAGGTCGGCGGCGCGGCAGATCACCCCCGGCTGTTTTTCCCGCTCGTAGCGGGCGATGGAGCGGGCGAGCAGCCGGCGGCACTCGCGCCAGACCAGATAGTCCCGGGCGGTCTCCTTCATCGTGTTGCGGCATCCTTCGAGCCGGTTGGCGAGCAGCGCGGGATCGGCGTCGGCGAGCAGCCGGGCCGCTTCCTGTTCGGCTGCGCCGACCGAGCGTTCCAGCGCGGAGATCTCCTCCGCCAGTTCGGTCGAGCGTGCGGTCAGCGCCTCTTTTTCCGCGTTCAGCGTCTCGGCGTTGACCGCGCCATCTCCATCGGACGGATTCTCTCCCAGAAGGAGAGCGAGCGCCTTCCGTTCGGCGGAAGCGGCCTGTTCGAGGGCGGCGTGCCGGGTGCGCTGCTCCAGCGCGGCGTCGAACTCCTTCTCCCCTGCGACGCCGCAGGCTCGGAAGAGGTCGGCCAGCGCTTCATTGATCCGTTTCGCCTCCTGCCGGGCCTCTTCCAGTTCCGGGACGAGGCGGGCGCGCTGTTCCTCAAGGAGGGTCCGCCGGGCACGGCGCACCTTCTCTGTCTCCAGTTCCTGCCGGAGCCGGAGCAGACCGCTTTCCGCTTCTCCGGCGGCGCCGGGCAGTCGGAGGTAAGCCCGCCGGAAATCCTCCAGTTCCGCTTCGATCCGACGGATTTCGCCGCTGTGCAGTTCCCGTTCACGCCGAAGTTCCGCCAGTTCGGCGAGGCGGGTGAATACGGTTTCGACGGCGCCGGAGGGACACTCCGGACGGAGCCCCGCTTCGCGCAGAAACGTTTCGAACGCCGCGTCGAGACGGCGGTTCCGGTCCCGATGGTGGAGCCACGTTCCGAAAAGGGCAATGAGGAGCACTCCCGCACCGACCGCCCATCCCACCGAAGCTCCGGCGGTGGCTCCGACGGCGAAGCCGAGCCCGAGAGCGGCGGCGACTCCGCCCGCGAGAACTCCGGCGGCGGAGAGATCCGGACCGCTCTCCTTCGCCGGGAGCGGGCGCCTGGCCGGATCGCGCCACCTGTCGCAGAGCGATTCGCCGGGCGGCGGTGTCCCCGGTTCCGCGAAGGGAGCGAGCTGCCGTTCCACTCCGGTGCAACGTTCGGAAGCGGCGGCCTCCTGCTCCCGGCGGCGGCGCAGCTCCTCATTGCTGCGGCGCATCCACTCCTGCTTCGCCTCGAGCGCGGCCAGAGCCGGTTCCGCTTCCAGCAGCGGGGCGTTGCCGCTCGGGCCGAGTTCGACGGACTGCTGCTGAAAGCTCTCTTCGCGCACCGTCAGCAGTTCCTGCCGGGTGCGACTCTTCTCCAGTTCCTTCCGGAGGCGGGTCAGCTCCTCTGCCGCGCCCGGAGGGGCGGGGGGCGGCAGAGGCGTCGCGGCCAGTTCCTCCTCCAGGCGGCGGAGTTTTTCCCGGACCGGCAGGGCGCGGATCAGCCGTTCGACCCGGTCGAGTCGGACGGCGGCATCGCGCTGGTCGCTCCGCCGCTCCTCCAGCGTTTTCCGCTGTTCTGTCGCGCGGGACTGCAGGGCTTCGTAGTCGGGCAGCGCCCGGTTCGCCGCGTCGAGCTCCCCGGCAAGTTTGTCGTACTCCTGCTGGAGCGTGTGGAGCCGGTGCTTGCGGCCGCGCGGCAGAAAGAGTTCGTCGGCGCGGCGGTCGAGGTCGAT
>CAZPWP010000144.1:5339-6335 GCA_964590295.1 uncultured Victivallis sp. | reverse complement strand
TAATGTTCATAACTATATGGGGTTATTCCAATAATGTCTCGGTTCGCTCCGTAGCTCAGGAAATCGTTGACCGCCGAGGTGCTGACGGTCCGGGGATCGACATCGCCGGGATCGAGAAAGACGCCGTGCCGCAGTGTGGAGAGCGCATCGGGATCGGCGGTGCCGCTTGCGCGCAGTGCGGCCTCTTTCTTCCCTTCCCCCAGCACACCGGTCAAAAGCAATGTGCGGTGCCAGTATTTGCCGATATGGTCGGAGGTGTAGCCCATCGATGGGTAGTAGTCGGCGTAACTGTCGGCGTAAAGATTGAATCCCATGCCGATGTTCTTCAGATTGTTGAGACAGGCGATGCTCTGCGCCCGGGTCCGCGCCTTGTTCAGGGCCGGCAGCAGCAGTGAGGCCAGAATCGCGATCATCGCGATAACGATCAGGAGTTCGATGAGAGTGAAAATCCGGTTGTCGTGTCGATTTGGCTGCATCATTTTCAATCATCCTTTCGTTTAAGATGTACGATCCGGCAATCCAGATCACCATGTAACTGCATATCGATACCGAAGACGGCAAGCTGACGCCCGGTGCGGTCGGGGAGCTCTGTCGGAGTGCAGCCGTCACCGGCAAGCGCGCCGTAGAGGGTCGGCGTGTAGCGGGAGTGGTCATCCAGACCGCGAAGCCGGAAAGCGGGGAGCCGCTGCTGGAGCCGGAGGCCGTGGGCGAAAAAGAAAACCACCGCTTCAGAGCGGTCCGGGGCGACGAATTCATAACAGGAGTACGGGTGATCGTAGCAGGAGGCGATCCGATAATAGAGGCCGTTCTGGATCGTTTCGCGCAACTTCTTATAGAGCGCGCCGTACCGGCGGAGCGACTCCACGGCTTCCGGATCGGCCCGGGTGAGATCCACGCCGATGCTGAGTGAACCGAGCATGCCGGCGAATGCCTGAAAACGGCGCGGCACCTCCCGTTGATTGAAGTCGAAGAAATAGTGATCGCTGATGTGACAGC
>CAZPWP010000144.1:0-5329 GCA_964590295.1 uncultured Victivallis sp. | reverse complement strand
CGGCCGCTTTGGTCTGATGGAGACAGAGGAATCCCTCGTGCAGTTTGATCATGTCGAGCCCTTCCTGATTGTCGCTGCGGTTGATCCGGAAGGCGAAACGGTCGAATCCCCAGTCGGACCGGAAGTTGCCGCAGGCGCAGTTTTCCAGCAGCAGATCCGGATGTTTTTGACGGATGCGTTCGAAGATCCGGTAGAGTGCCTGAACGTAGTGAGTACAGAAACTCTGTCCGCCCTCCGGCAGCGGGACCGGACTGCCGGGATGGGTGAAAAGGCGGTTCATATCCAGCTTGAAGTAGTCGAGTTCATTTTCGCTGATGAGCGAGTCCAGCGCCCGATAGAGATGCTCTTCCACTTCTGGGAGCGTAAGATTGAGCAGCATTCTGCCGGAGGCGGAGTCGTCGAGTTCGTCATCTGCCGGAAACTGGTCGGGGTACTGCATGAACCACTCCCGGTGGTCGCGGAAGATTGAACTTGCCCGGTCGGCGGATTCCAGCTCCGCCCAGACGCCGAATTTCATGCCGAGCCGGTGTGCCAGCTCCGCCTGGGGGCGGATGGTGCCGTGAAACTTGCTGCGGTGGGCGGTCCAGTCTCCCAGCGTCTCCTGCCATCCGGCGTCGAAGACGAAGAGCTCGGCGCCGAGGGCCGCCGCCTTTTGAATCGCCTGTTCGGTGTTGGCGGCGTTCATCTTCTCGCCGGAGCGAAAGGCGCCGTACGTGTTGCAGATCAGCGGCATGACTTTCCCGCGGGTGGATTCCGGTTCGATGTGCGTGCGGATGTGGCGGTGCATTTTCCGGAACATTTCTCCGAAGCCGCGCTCTGCGAAACCGAAGGTGAAGGCCGGCGTTTCGAACACGGCGCCGGGGAGCAGATTCCACTGAAAATCGAAATCGTTGATTCCGCCGGAGATGACACGGTTGAGGTTGCCGTTCCGCTCCACGACAATCTTCCAGTTCCCGCTCCACTGGAGCGTGCCGAAGAGAAGGTCGCCGCTCTCCTCCGTGGCGGAACCGTCGTCCATCGCGAAAAACGGCATGGCGAACGGGCCGGAGAGGCCGGTCCGGCTCTCCAGAACCAGCTTCCCCGCCTCGAGAACGGTGTGGGCGATCTGCCCCTCTGCCGCCCAATGCCCATGGAGATGAGTAATCCGGCCGGGCGTATCGCTCCAGGGGAGGGGGAGCGAGGCGGAGAACGCCTGCCGCAACGTGACCGGCGCGGTGCCGCAGTTGCGGATGGCCGCCCGACGGTCAAGCAGGGGCGAATCCGGATAGACGGTATAGACGAGCGTGACGAAAAGCTGATGAAGTCTATCGACCAGAAGAAGTTCCAGCGTTTCGGAGTTCCCTTCGCTCCGCAGCTGGAAGGAATCGAATTCGAGTCTGGTTCCCCGGGAGCCGGAGGAATGGAGCGCCAGCAGGCAGCTTTCCGAATAGAGGGCCGAATGAAATGCCGGATACTCCTGAAAGGCGTGCAATCGCCGGGTCTCCCGGATGTGGGGAATGTTCTGCACCTCGTCCGGGGAGGGCAGCTCGTCCGGAGAATCCAGATGTCTCCCGAAGTGGAGGTGAACCGGCAGGCCGGTTGCCGGAGAGATTCCCAGACCGTAGGAGCTGTCCATCGTTTGAAGCAGGAATCTCTTTCCGGAGCTGTCGAGCAAAATTTGTTTCATTTTGTAAAAAAATTTTTCTGTTACAGATTGTTTTTATCGAAGTTTCTCCTTATATTATAGTATCATATCAACGAAACAGCAAGAGAATAAATGTTTCCGTAAAGTTAACTTATGTTACATACTAATGTACACAGCTGGTATGCTCACTCCACTTCGTTCGGCAGCGCCCGCCCGTCGCTGGAAAACCTGCCGCGTCTGGCATTGCCGTTTTATCCGCGTTCCTGCGGCTGTTTCAATTACGATGAGGGATTCCGGCGGGAGGAAGCCGGAAGGCAGAAACCGATGGTGCACCTTTTCTGGGTGGTGAAGGGGTGGGGACGCTTCGAAACCATGTACGGCACATTCGATCTGGGGGAGGGGGATTTCTTCTATCTGCTCCCGTTCGACAGCTGGGTGTCGCAAAGCTGTTCGTCGCCATGGATCTATCGCTGGCTCACCTTCGACGGGGAGGGGGCGCGCGCCTTCATGGAGTCTTACCGGCTCTCTCATCGCCCGATCGCTGCGGGGAGATGTCCGGAGCGGCTCTTCGACGAATTCGAACAGGGGCTGCATGTCCGGACTGTTTTCGCGTGGCGGAAGATGGTGGCGCTGGTTTGCGACATTCTCGCGCACGCGGTGGAGTGCCGCGAACCGGAACCGCAGGCGGAAAAAATTGCGGAGATCGCGATGGAACGCTGCCGCCTTTACCACAGCGATCCGGAGTTCAACGTGAATGCGCTGGCAGAACAGCTGCAGCTCAGCCGGGTGACGCTCTTCCGCATCTTCCGCACCGCACTCGGCGTGACCCCGTCGGAGTACATCGCGGAACTGCGCTGCGGCCACGCGCTGGAGCTGATCCGCGGCACAAGTCTGCCGATGCGGGAGGTTGCCGCCCGGAGCGGATTCGCCGACCGCACCTACTTCTTCCGGGTGATCCGGAAGCGTTTCAATGCCTCGCCCCGGGAGCTCCGGTTCAACCGTGTCGCGGGCGGGCTGCCGCTGCCGGAGTGAGGCGGTTGCCCGCCCCGCTCCAGTCAGTGAGGATCACTTCTCCAGCAGCAGCGTCACCGGCTTGCTGTCGGCAAAGACGATGCCGGGGATGGTCAGCGGACCGGACGACACCTGCATGGAGGTGGTTTTCCCGTTGACGGTCACCTTGATCGTACTGCCCGGCGCCGGGCGGAACTGCTGACGGCGGCGCAGTGTGACGTCGGCGCGGACCGGATAGCGCATTTCCGGATGGGCGGCGGTGAGCGTCACTTCACAGCGCTCCGATGTCTCGCGGACCTCGCTGAAGCGCATTCCCCGATTGATCCAGCCGATGATATCGCCCTGCTTCGAGTCGCCGGTGCCGTAGTCTTTGTTGTCGCTGGAGTTGCTGAAGGCGACGAAGCAGCGGTCGAGCCGGTAGCGGAAGAGCTCCTGATCGGAGGGGCGCATATCCTTCGGGCAGGATTTGTGCATGCCGTGGTCGCCGTTGTTCCAGAACACCTGAAACGCCTGGCGCGCCTCGTTGGCCGCCCGGTAGAAGGGCGGATTGTTCACCCACGGGATGGAGCGGTCGCGCCGGCCGTTGTTGGCGAAGATGGGCGGCATGTCGACCTCCGGCCGCGCGATGTTTTTCGCGCCGTTGCCGTAGTCGAGCAGATCGCGTCCGTCGGGCATCCGCGCCGGATTCTTCGCGGAAAACGGTCCGCAGCTGCAGACCATCCGGATTGCGCTCGGCGCAATTTTATCGCAGCGTTCCCAGCTGTAGCTGTAGACCGGAACGTCGGCGCGGACCGCGGCGAACACCTCCGGGAAATGGGTCGCCAGCTGCACCGCGCCGCTGCCGCCCATCGAACCGCCGACCGCGTAGGTGCACGCCGGATCGGTTCCGAGAAACTCCTGTGCCCAGCGGATCAGATGCAGGATGACCCGTTCGGAATAGTTGTCGACGCGGATTTCCGGACCGAGGATGTTCTCGCCGATGTTGACGTTGTAGGCGAGCCAGAAGGTGGAGATGGCCGGAACCTTGTCGCGGTTGTCGGCAACCTCCTTGCCCTTCATGATGCGCCCGATCCAGACCCGGTCGAAGAGCTCCATCTGGACGCAGTCCCTGCGGACCGAGAGATTGAATTTGACCGGCAGGCCTTCGCGCCAGCCGAGCGAGCGATCCAGGAAGATCAGATGGGTGCCGCGCGGACGTCCCTTCGAATCGACGCCCGCGCCGCCGCCGCGGCCGTGGAGCTGAACGATCAGCGGCAGCCCCTTCGCGCAGCCGGCGGCGAGTTCACGCCCGCTGATCCGGAAGGGAGCCGCCTTGCCCGGCGTGGTGACTGTGACCGGCGAAGCGAGAGGAAGCAGCTGTTCCGGAGTGCCGTGGAACCCTTTCTTCCAGCTGACGGCGAAGTGGAAGGTCCCCGGCTTCTCCGGGGTGTGGACATGCAGGCCGGAACGGGGATCGAGCGGTTTGCCGTTCTCTTTGATGACGAATCCGGGGATGTTTTTCTTGCCGGCGCCGGTATCGGCGACATCTCCGGCGAAGATCTCCTCGCTCTTCTTATCGTTTCCTTTGCGGACGTAGAACGAATCGACATCCTGCCACCAGTCGCGCGCGCTGCCTGGATTGAGCAGGTCGGCGACGGGTTCCGCCGACGGGAGAGTCGCCCGGGTGATCGGCACCTTGCTGCGCAAGACAGTCAGCCGAGCGTCTGGCGGCAGGTTGTTCTCTTTCCATTGCAGAAAGATCTGATTGTCGCGGTATTCCGCGCGCAGGTCGGCGAGTTCCCCGGCGGACAGCATCGCCGAAACGGTTCCGGCGGACAGCAGGGGCAAGAGCACTCTCTTCATGTTTTTCTCTCTCCTTGTTTCAGCGTGATTTGCCGGAACCGGTTCCGATTTCCGGCCGCGGCGGCGGACCGTTCCCTCGTAGAGAGCTTTTCAAATCTGCCGCAGATAAGTATATCGCAGAAGTGTGGCATTGTCAATGCCTGTGCATGAAAACGAAACGTTTTTCTCCGCGGCGATTCCCCGGGGGGGGATGCGGAGTCTGTGGCGACCGCGGGTAAGACGAAAGGCGCTCCGGGAAGAGCGGTGACCGGAGGATTGCGCCGCCATGTACCAGCGTTTACGACCGGTTCTCGCTTCCGCAGGAGCTCCGAATACCATCGGCTGATCGTCAAAGCCATAGAAGCAAGGAATCATGCGCTCCGGCGGGGGGAGGGGGCATCCGCCCGGGCGAAAAGTCCGTAGTATCCCCCTTTCGGCGCCTCGAATTCGAATTTCAGAAGATACGGCGAGCCGGATTTTCCCGGTTTTCTCCTGGACGGAAATTCCACACAGCCATCCTCTCCGGGCCGCATGCCGGATCCGCCCGGGGGAATTTCTTCTCTCCATCCGCCGTTTCCGGATGCAGGCAGATCGCCGCATCGCCCGTTTTCTGCGGCTTGAGCGGCATCTCCCATCCGGTTTCTGCGCAGACCGGGACCGGGTGCGGCAGACCCATAGGGAAGCCCCTGAATAGGTCTTGTCCGGCAGTGGTGCGCTGTTTTTTGAAGAGGGCGGGATTTCGATATGGATATTCAGAAGCTCCTCTCCTGCCGGGAGTGATCGGAACCGGCAGCGCGGACGGGGAGGTCATTACAACCTTTACAGGAGGCAAAAAAATCGAAAAATCCACCTGTTCCGGCTGGAAATCATGGA